>JAZRIH010000035.1:0-2371 GCA_045645175.1 Eubacteriales bacterium
AGGGGGAGAAGATGGAAAGAACTATTTTGCATTGTGACATGAATAATTTTTACGCATCCTGCGAGTGTGCGCAAAATCCCTCTCTCCGCGGAAAGCCCATTGCAGTTTGCGGATCTAAGGAGGAGCGCCACGGCATCGTCCTTGCCAAGAATGAACTTGCCAAAACCTGCGGTGTGCAGACCGGCGAGGCGATCTGGCAGGCTCAGCAAAAATGCAAAGGGCTTGTGGTAGTTCCCCCTCACTACGATCTCTATCTGCGCTACTCCAAGCTAGCAAGGTCGATCTATGCTGAATACACCGATCTCATTGAACCCATGGGACTGGATGAGGTATGGCTGGACGTCACGGGAAGCCGTGCCCTCTTCGGAGATGGGATGACCATTGCCGAGATTTTACGCAAACGCATTCGTGCGGAACTGGGGCTGACCATATCGGTGGGTGTTTCTTTTAACAAAATCTTCGCCAAGCTGGGGAGCGATCTGAAAAAGCCCGATGCAATCACCGAGATTCCCCGTGATCGGTTTCGACAGATTACGGGGCCGCTTCCCGTAAATGCGCTCTTTGGAGTCGGACGAGCCACTACCAAGGCGCTTCACGGCATCGGTGTCACCACCGTAGGAAGGCTTGCCGAAACACCTCTGTCGGTGCTGACCTACAAATTCGGCAAAAACGGGGTTACCCTATGGCAGAACGCCAACGGAGAGGATCACTCTCCTGTTGCACCCATGGATGCCGATCTGCCCATGAAAACGGCAGGACATGGAGTGACTACCAGTCGTGATTTGGAAAACGATGCCGAGGTCTGGCGGATCATGCTCCAACTCACCCAGGATTTGGGACATCGGCTTCGTGTGTACGGCAAGCAAGCCTATGGAATTTCCATCTCCATCCGCGGGGCTTCCCTCTCCACCAAGCAATGGCAGGAGAAGCTCCCCTTCCCTACGCAAAACGCAGGAAAGATCGCCGAAGCGGCATTTGCGCTCTTTCAGCGGAGTTATCCATGGAAAGAACCCATCCGCTCGGTGACGGTAACTGCCATCGATTTGCAAGCCGAAGACAAGCCTGTACAGATGGATCTCTTCACCGACACAGCGGCTATGGAACGGCGGGAACGGCTGGATGTGTGTGTGGAATCGATTCGCAATCGGTTCGGTGCAACGGCGATCCATCCTGCCATTCTCTGCGGAGATCTGCCCACTGCGGCAGAGGTAGAGGGCGGTGCAGACAATGCGTGGGCACTACTGGGACGGATGAAGCACGATCATTCGTGAGGGGAATCAATACAAAACAGCCTCGGCAAGGAATTTCCCACCGAAGCTGCTCTATGGTAGATTTAATTATTCATACTTCTCAAACTGCACAGTCATAGCCTCGCCTGCTTCCAAATGCACGCGCTTAAATCCGCACAGAGCGTGGGGAACAGTCTGCTCATAGCAAAGAACTGCGTAATCCGCGGCAAAATCGCTGTGGTTGGTAACCGATACCTCAGTTTCGGACAGCCATTCTTCGGTAATCTTAGCATAAGAAAGTCCGTAGCCGAAGGGATAGAGGGGTGTGCCTTCAAAGAAGCGATAGGTACGTCCCTTCATGGAGTAATCCTCAAAGGGAGGCAGTTCGTCCACGCTGTGGTAGAAGGTGACGGGAAGTCTGCCCGAGGGAGAAGTCTTGCCAAACAAGATATTAGCAAGAGCAGTACCGCCTTCTGCGCCGGGATAGAAGCATTGAATAAGCGCGTTTGCCTCGTTGGCGGGTGCGGCAAGATTCACCGCAGAGCCCGAAATGTTCACGAACACCGTGGGCTTACCAAGAGCGATCACTGCTTCATAGAGCTTCATCTGCGCTTTAGGGAGATCCAGCGTGCGTTTATCGCCCGATGCGTCGCCGTTGTAGGCATCGCCTTCTTCACCTTCCATAGAGGGATTCAGACCCATGACCATTACAACCACATCCGATGCTTTAGCGGTGGCAACTGCTTCAGCAATGGGATGATACTCGGTCAGACGGAAGGGATTGCATCCCTTGGCAGTGCGCACAGATCCGCCTGCCGCTTCTACTGCTTCCGTGATGCCCATCAGGGGTGTAGAATACTTGGTAGGTGTGCCGTTGTAGTTGGCAAGAAGCACAGACAAATCGTTGGCATTGGGTCCGATGACCGCTACCTTTTGATTGGGATTCAAGGGGAGGATGCCGTCATTTTTCAGCAAAACGATGCCCTCCTCTGCCATTTTCAAGCTGAGAGCGCGATGCTTGAGAGATTCCACGCAATCGTAGGTGATGGCATCGTAGGGGCAATCGGTGTCAAACATACCTAGACGGATACGGGTATAGAACAGTCTTTCCACCGCGGTAGTGAGCGTTTCTTCGGACAGCA
>JAZRIH010000036.1:0-23896 GCA_045645175.1 Eubacteriales bacterium
AGTCGCGTCTGAGGACGCGACATCTCTGTACCGTTTCTTTCACTACCCACGGGGCGTTTTCGTAAAGTGGGTGACATCTCGACAACGAGTGTTTCTTGCCTAGCCACGGCTTGTATTCGGCAAATATAAAAATAGGACGGCAAGCATTTGCCGTCCTTTAGAAAAGTTTTTGAAGGTTCTTAGGAAACTTTTTTCAAAAAGTTTCCTAAGCGGGTTCCAAGGGCAGAGCCCTTGCGTAGCCCTTGCTTAATGCAGTACCGCGCGCAGGAAATGCTGGGTGCGGGGATTCTGAGGATGGTCGAACAGCTCCTCGGGAGTGCCTTCCTCGGTGATCACACCGTCGCTCATAAAGATTACACGGTCGGCAACCTCGCGGGCAAAGCCCATTTCGTGGGTTACGATCACCATGGTCATGCCTTCGTTGGCAAGCTCACGAATCAAGTCCAGTACCTCGCCGACCATTTCGGGGTCAAGGGCGGAGGTAGGCTCGTCAAAGAGGATTACCTGAGGGTTCATGGCGAGAGAACGCACAATGGCAATTCTCTGCTTCTGACCGCCCGACAAAGTGGAGGGATAAACATCAGCCTTCTCCTCCAAGCCGATGCGGGCCAACAGACGGAGTGCTGTTTCTTTCGCTTCTGCCTTGATGGATGCACGGGTATCGGTAATGGCGATCAGTTCCTTCTTATTCTTGCGGAAGAGATTGCCAATCTTGGTGAAGAAATTCTTTCGCTTTGCCTGATTCATTCGCTGAGTACGGAGATGAACGGGCGCAAGCATGATGTTTTCGATAACCGTCTTGTTGTTGAAGAGATTGAACTGCTGGAATACCATGCCCATCTTTTCACGGTGACGGTTGATGTTAACCTTGGGATCGGCAAGGTCTTCCCCGCCGAAGATGATGGAGCCGCCGGTGGGGTCCTCCATACAGTTGAGACAGCGCAGGAAGGTGGACTTACCGCTACCCGAAGGTCCGATGACTACGACCTTTTCGCCATCTTTAACAGTGGTGGTAACGCCTGCAAGCACCAGCTTACCGTCTTGAAAGCTCTTTTGCAAATTAATGATTTCGATCACTGCGCGCAAGTCTCCTTTCCATGATCTTCAGTCCCATAGAAATCAGGGAGACGATCACAATATAGATCAGTGCCATTACCAGATAAGGCACCATGAACTCGTATGTATTACTGCCGATGTCATTGAAGGTCTTGTACAGGTCGGTTGCACCGATGAAGCTGACAACCGAGGTTTCCTTGATCAGGGTGATGAACTCATTACCCATAGTAGGGAGAATGTTCTTCACCGCCTGAGGAATGACGATCATCATCATGGTTGCAGTATAGCTCAGACCTACCGATCTGCCGCCTTCGGTCTGACCGGGATCAACTGAGAGAATACCACCGCGCATGATCTCGGAAATGTAGGCGCCGCTGTTGAGACCAAACACCGCAACAGATGCCCACAGGGAAGAAATATTTACGCCAATCAAGGGGAGCAATACATACCAGAAGAGCAGAAGCTGTGCTACCATAGGAGTGCCGCGGAAAAATCCAACATAGAACTGACAGATCTTGTCCAGCACACGGGGAAGCCGCTTATACTTAGGCATTACACGGACTGCCGCGATCAGGGTACCGATAACGATACCGATGAGAAGACCCAGCACGGCGATCATCATGGTATTGCGCAGACCCATCAGCACTTCCCGATAGCCGCCCTCATCCACGAAGACCCGAATAAAGGTCTCTATTTTCCTTTGCATACTTTTACCTCATACCGCAAATGCGGTTTTCTACAAAAATCCAATAGACTGTAAAAACAGAACAATGGGGATGCCATGCAAACGCATAGCGTCCCCGTTGTTCATTTCATTGTCTTTCCAATACCTTAGCTTACTTGGTACCGTTGAGTGCCTTTACGATGCAATCTGCGGGAGCGGAGTCAATAACTACGTAATTTACGTTGCCGTTGAGCAGGTCCTGAACTGCCAGAGAGCCGTTCTTGTAGCCCTTAGCGGTTACCTTCAGATTGTTTGCTTCGTAGTCGCCCTCATTCTTTACGTACATACCGCCGGTAGTACCGTTCTGGTAGCCGATAGAGGTTTCCTTGTCCATAGCCTGCAGCTTCTTCAGAACTTCTTCAGCAGTCTTGCAGTCATCAAAAGTGGTGTCGCCATCCTTCACGATAATCTTCTGAGATGCCTTGTAGTAGGAATCGGAGAAGGTTACATGTTCCTTACGGTCTTCCTTGATGGTCAGACCAGCCATAGCGATGTCAGCCTTGTGCTCGCCAACAGACAGACATACTGCGTCGAAGTCCATGTTGCTGATAACCAGTTCCAGGTTCAGCTCTTTTGCCAGCAGAGCAGCAATTTCCATGTCGATGCCATAGTAGTTCTCGCCGATCTTGTATTCGAAGGGCTCAAAGTTTGCGTTGGTTGCTACAACCAGCTGATCCTTAGAGGTATCCAGCTCTGCAGACTTTACTGCAACGGGAGTGCCGTCGCCGAAGTAGTTGTTGCAGATGTCATCAAAAGTACCGTCTTCCATGATCTTCTTGATGAAAGCGTTTACTTTTTCCAGCAGTTCGGGCTGATTCTTATCTACACCAAATGCATATTCTTCCTGAGTCAGCTCAATGTTGACAACCTTTGCCTGTGCAGTTTCGCCGCAAGATACCATAGACACGAGAGTCAGTACGGTAGCAAACAGCAGAATCATTGTAATCAGTTTTTTCATGATTTTTGTTCTCCTTAACTGTTCATTCAGTTTATTTTGAATATACTGATTATACTGCATAAAAATTCATTTGTCAAGAGTTTCTCAAAATTATATTCATCGCGAACATACAAAATCAGAGCAATAATTCTTCTATTTTTGTTCATTTACACAATAAATCGCTAAAAAATGGGGATACCTTACGGTATCCCCATTTGATCAATATTTAATTTGGATCGGTCAACTTAGCATTACTGCTCAGCGTTAATTTCTTTTACGATATTTTCTGCAGGTCCTGCATCCAAAACAACGCCTCTGATTTTGCCCTTCAACAGATCTTCTACGGCAAGTGCACCGGTTTCATAACCGGCACCGGTTACTTTCAACTTATTATTCTTGTAATCCCCTTGGTTTTCCACATACATACCGCCGGTTGTACCCTTCAAATAGCCGATGTTGGTGGACATGGTGAAAGTACGAAGCTTTGCCAGCACGTCGTCAGCAGTCTTACACTTATCAAAGAAATCATCATCGCTCTTAATGATGAGCTTCTGAGATGCCTGATAGTAGGTATCAGAGAAATCAACGTATTCCTTACGTTCTTCCTTCATAGTAAAGCCGGACATGATGAGATCAGCTTCACCCTTGCTGACAGTCGTCAGCAGATCCTTAAATTCCACTTCCTTGATAACCAGTTCCTGTCCCAGTTCATCAGCCAACAATACAGCGATCTCCATATCGATACCGTAGTAGTTGTCACCGATCTTGTATTCGAAGGGAGGGAAATACGCGTGAGTCGCTACAACCAGCTGATCCTTAGTGGGATCGGGCTCTGCAGATTTAATCGCAACAGGAGTGCCTTCGCCGAAATAACGGTCACAGATGTCGTCAAGGGTACCGGTACTTTTCATAGTCTTGATCAGCCCGTTTACCTTCTCCAACAGCTCCGGCTGATTTTTGTCAACACCGAACGCATATTCTTCCGTGGTCAGATCGATATCGACAACTTTCGCCTCTATCTTTTCCTCTTTGCCGCAAGACACTGCAGACAGCATGGTCAACAGAGTCGAAACCAACAACAGCACTGTAATCATTTTCTTCATAAAAGTCACACCCTTTTGTTTAAATTTTGTGCATTGTTTACAATGTAATTATACTCCTCCCGATTTCATTTGTCAAGTATTATTTGGAAATTTATTATAATTAATTTAAGTTTTTTCATTTGCTCTTTTATACCAAAAATCGGATGGGTTTCCCCATCCGATTTTGCTTGGATTACTGATTGTACAGTTGGAATTCAAAGAGACGGATCGTGCCGCCGTTGTTGCCGTTTACCTTATAACCGCGGAGCAAGATGTAACGAGCATTCTGCTCTCCGATGTTGAAGGACACCAGATTTTGGTTGCAGTTTTTCTGATAATCCACGATGGTCCAGTTTACGCCGTCATTGGATACAGACAGAGTCCATTCGGTCATATTGCCCTGATTAGCTTCGCTGTACTTGGTATTGTAAATGGTGTAGGTGTTGAAGGTCTTCGCCTCGCCAAGGTCGATCACAGCCCACTGAGAGGTACCGTCCAGCGCATAGGTCTTATCCTTGCAGGAGGAAGAACACCACTTGGTATCCGGATCGCCGTCCACCATCTTGCCGGGACCTTCTGCGTCCTTGACATAGCCGGAATACTTAGGAACCTCGGCATTCAGCGCCAGATTTTCGCCCTCGGTCACGGGAGTGTCCAGGGGAGTGGCAGTCTTATCGCCGGTCACCTTCTCGGAAACGGTGGGATAGATGGGATCGTTTACATGAGGAATGCCTTCGGTGAGGAAGTTATCCTTATAATCGGCAAAGCCTACGAAATTCCATTCCAAAGACTTAAATTCCTTGGCATAGTCCTTACGAATATCATTCATGCAAGCGTAGCCGGTAACTTCTTTGACGATCTGGTTGAACAGATTGCTGGGATCATCGGCCTTGTCGGTGCTGTAGCCGCGGAGTCTGCCGCTCTTGATCTCGTGAACCAGCGTATCCAAAAGTCCAAGCACCTTTTCACCGTTTTCATCCAAAGTGGTGGGCCATCTGTAATCCAGATATGCGAAGAACCACTTGGAACCGTCGCCGTATGCGCCCCAGCCCCAATCGTACAGCTGACTAATATTGGCGTCTGCCTGCCAAACCTGCACGAATTTTGCGTCAGACCAGTGGAAGTAACGGAAACCGCCGTAGTTTGCCATGTTTTCGGTGAACCATGCGCCGTCGCCGTAGGCAAAATTAAACTGCTGAGCAGAGTGAGTCAGCTCGTGAGAGAAATAGCCGATGTCATGGGGATTAGCGTTTGCGAAATCGGTACCAACCACCACGCGTCTGCCGATTGCATAAGCGGCACCGTCATAGGTGGGGTCACAGCTCATGGTGATAATGCGAGGCTCGGAGCCGGTGGCCCATCTTGCGTAGAGTCTGGGGAATGTGTTATAGAACAGATCGGTGAGGCTCTGCTGATAACCCTCAGCAGTGATGGCATCCCAGTCACCCGAATACTGGAGATGGAAATCGGGGTTGCGCTGGTCAGCCTTTTCGGTGATGGTCACGGGAATAGAATCGTAGCAAACATCGCCGTCGGAGAAGTTCAGATAATACTCGCCTGCTTCTACCCACGGAATACTCATCTTTGCCCAGCCAATATAGCTGCCGTCTTCCTGCTTGGTGGAAACAATGTTTTCGTGAATGATCTGACCATCGCCCTTATCGCCCTTTATCGAGCTGATGTTTGCCTTTACCAGCATGGGGATGGTAGAGTGGAAGCTGATGCGGATAAATGCACCGGTTTCGCCTGCAACCGAAGCATAGTCGCACTGCATATTGAAATCGATTTCCTGATAGTAAACCATCAGATAACCGCTCTTGGAATCGGTGACGATCTTTGCGCCGACACACTTAAGATTTTTTACCGTATTATAGTTGGTCTTACGGTATTGCTCATCTTTGCTGTGATTGACACGATAGTATGCGATCTTTCCGCTCTTAGCATATTTGCCGTAGGTGGAGTTTTCCTCATCGGTCACCATTTCCACCAGCTTGCTGCCCGATCCGGTATAATTGTAACGAGAAAAGTCAACATTAGCGTACCCCTCAAAGGCCTTACCTGCGGTTACGGCAGTATAGCCATCGTGGTTTTCGGTCTGAGGATCGCTTGCCGCAACAACCTGTTTTTTCGTAGTCAGGTCATCATTCAATTTAACAATGTGGGTAACGGAGCTGGCAGGAGGAGGAGTAACGATGTTATTCACCGTCGTTTCTACCGTAGTTGCCAATGTGGTTACAACCGCTTCGTTGCCGTTACAGGAAGCAGTTGCCAGTAGCGTTGCAAACAACAACGCCAATACAGTCAGCTTTTTCATGATATTTCCTTTCGTCGATCAAGGACATGGTCCGATAGATTATTGTTTTAATTATAGCATACTCCGCTCAACGAAATCAACGGTGATTTCGCCTAAAAGAATCCGTAAAAATTATACACATCCAACAAAAAAATAGGATAGATTGCTCTATCCTATTTTTATTTCATTACAGATTATACAGTCCGAAGCCGAACAGACGGATAGTGCCGCCCTTGCCCTTATCAACGGTATAGCCGCGGAGCAGAATGTAGCGTGCGCTCTGTGCGCCGATATTGAAGGAAACAATATCCTGATCGCAATCTGCCTGGTAATCCACGACGGTCCAGTTTTCGCAATCATTGGACACAGACAGTGACCATTCGGTCATGTTCTCGGCGGTAGGCTCACCCGATTTGGTGTTATGGATGGTGTAGGTGTTGAAGTTCTTCTCCTCACCCAGATCAATAACTACCCACTGTGCGGTGCCATCCAGCGCGTAGAGCATATTCTTGCCCGAATCCTTGGTGGAGCACCATTTGGTAGCAGGATTGCCGTCGATCAGCTTCTCTGCCGATTCGTCTGCACTTTCCTGACCGGACTTATCTACAATTGTTGCACCCAGTGCCAGATTCTCGCCCTCGGTCACGGCAACCTCCAGAGGAGATGCGGTCTTATCGCCGGTCATTTTGGGAGTAAGGGTGGGATAAGTGGGATTCTTTACATAAGGAAGATTTTCGGTAAGGAAGTTGTCCGGGTAATCGGCAAAGCCTACGAAATCCCACTTGCCGGTGGAGAATTCTTCCTCGTATTCCTTACGGATATCCTCGATGCAATCGTAGCCGGTAACTTCCTTGACTACGGTGTTGAACAGGTTGGTAGGATCGGTTGCGCAGTCGGTATCGGCCTTGGTAAGTCTGCCTGCCTTGATCTCGTAAACGAGAGCGTCGATCAAGCCGCGATTGAGAGTGCCGTCTTCGTTCTTGGTGGTGGGGAATCGGTAGTCCATATAGCAGAAGAACCACTTACAGCCGTAGCCGTAGCCATCCCAATTCCAATCGTAGAGATCTTTACGGATGCCTTCCGCCTGATAAACCTGCACGAACTTCGCATCGGTCCAATGGAAGTAACGGAAACCGCCGTAGGTTGCCATGTTTTCGGTGAACCACGCCTTGTCGCCGTAGTAGAAATCGTCAAACTGCTGGAGGGTATGGGTCAGCTCGTGAGAGAAGTAACCGATATCCAGAGGACAGTCGTTAGCAAAACCGGTGTCTACCACAACACGATCGCCTGCAGAGAATGCGCAGCAGCCGATATGTTCGCCACAACCCATGGTGACTACTGTAGGCTCAGTGCCTACGCCCCATCTTGCGCAAAGTCTGGGGTAGGTGTTGTAGAACAGATCGGTAAGGTTCTGCTGATAGCTCTTGTCGATGATAGCATCCCAGTCGCCTGCGTACTGAAGGTGATATACGGGGTTGCGGGGGTCTTCTTTTTCGGTAATGGATACGGGAATAGAGCCGTAGCAATGCTTGCCGCCCATATCGCAGAAGTTCATATAGTATTCACCCGTCTTCACCCAAGGAAGATCCATCTTGATGTAGCCCATGTAGCTTCCGTCTGCCTGAAGCTGAGATCTGATGTATTCCTGAATGATCAAACCGTCACCGGTATCGCCCTCTTTAGCACTGATATTTGCCTTCAGAAGCATGGGAGTAGCGGCGTGGAAGGTCAGACGGATATATGCGCCGGTGGTACCTGTAACCGATGCATAATCGCTCTGCATATAATAACCGATTTCCTGCAGATAGATGTACAGACGATCATTTTCGGTGTCCTCCACGATCTTTGCGCCTGCGCACTCGATGGACTTCATCGCATCGCGGTCCAGTTTTTCACCGATGACATTGCTGTTTTCATCTACGCGGTAAAATTCTACTTTTTTATTTTTAAAATATTGACGATAGGTTTCGTTATCGCCATCCATCAGCATCTCCACCAATCCGTGGGTGCTGCCCACAAAATCATAGAGGGAGAAATCGATGTTGGCATAGCCCTCAAAGGCCTTGCCTGCAAAAACGGCAGTATAGCCGTCGCAAACTTCGGTTTTAGATTCGCCCTTCTCTACCAGCAGCTTTTTGGTAGACAGGTCGCTGTTTAATTGTACAGTATGTTGTTCCATGTTGTTTCCTTTCCCTTGGCGGGGATCGTTTCCCCGCAAACGTACTTATATTATATCACACTCGCTTCCTACAAATCAATGTATATTTTCCAAAAACACGGTCCGAATCATTGTGCAGTCCTAACAATCTTTTTTCTAACATTTTAGACAAGTCTAACAAATTCCGAGCGTTTTTCATCTAAACCGAGAAATCGGATAGGTTTCCCTATCCGATTTCTTAGCGTTATTCAATTACTGATTGTAGATCTGGAAGTCGTACAGACGAATATTGCCCAGTCTGTTGTTATCACAATTGTAGCCGCGGAACAGAATGTAACGAGCGCTCTGCTTACCGATGTTGAAGGATGCAATTGCTTCATCGCAATCCAACTGATAATCCGCAACGGTCCAGTTGACACCGTCATTGGAGATAGCGATGGCCCATTCAGTTACATTGGGCTGGCCCGCTTCCTGAGACTTGGTATTGACGATGGTGTAGGTGTTGAAGGTCTTCATTTCACCCAGATCGATCAATACCCACTGACGAGTGCCGTCCAGAGAGTAGGTCTTATCTCTGGTGGTAGCAATGGTAGAAGCCCACTTGGTAGTAGGATCGCCGTCGATCAGATTTTGAGCAGGCGACTCATCTGCCTGACCGGACTGACGTACGATGGTTGCACCGATCAGCAGATTTTCACCCTCGGTTACGGGAGTTTCCAGGAGATCAGCAGACTTATCGCCGGTATCCTTTTCGGTAACCATAGGATAGATAGGATTGTTTACGTAAGGAACATCCTCGGTAAGGAAGTTATCCACGTAATTGCCGAAGCCTACGAAATCCCATTCCTTAGACTTGAATTCTTCAGCATATTCCTTACGGATGTCATCGATACAAGCGTAGCCGGTGACTTCCTTTACGATCTTATTGAACATATTGTTGGGATCGGTTGCCTTGTCGGAGTTTGCACCGCGGAGTCTGCCGTTCTTGATTTCATAAACCAGAGTATCCAGAAGTCCGCGTACCTTGTTGCCGTCTTCATCAAGAGTGGTGGGCCATCTGTAATCCAGATATGCGAAGAACCACTTGGAACCGTCGCCGTATGCACCCCAGTTCCAGTTATACAGGTCATTCTGGTTAGCATCCTTGTACAGCTGAATGTAATTGCCGTCCGCCCAGTGATGGTAACGGAAGCCGCCGTAGTTTGCCATGTTTTCGGTAAACCATGCGCCATCGCCGTAGTAGAAGTTAAACTGCTGTACAGAGTGGGTAATCTCGTGAGAGAAGAAGCCGATATCGGAGGGGTTCTTGTTAGCGTAGTCGGTACCTACCGTAACGGTAGTACCCATTGCGTATGCAACGCCATCATAAGTGGGGTCAGCAATGAAGGTAATGACGCGAGGTTCGTTGCCGTTTGCCCATCTTGCGTACAGACGAGGATAGGTGTTATAGAACAGATTGGTCAGCTTATCCCAGTAGCCCTTTGCAGTGATGGCATCCCAGTCACCGGAATACTGAAGGTGGAAATCGGGATTTCTGGGGTCGTCCTGCTGAGTGATCTTGATCGGAATGGTCTGGTAGCACTTACCGCCTTCGTTATCCACGAAGTTAATGTAATAATCACCGGGTTCAACGTAAGGGATGGTCATTTTGCCCCAGCCTACATAGCTACCGTCCGCCTGCAGTTTGGGCTCGATATTATTGTGTCTGATTTTACCGTCGCCGGTATCGCCCTTCTTGGTGCTGATGTTGACCTTCATGGTCATAGGAACGGTAGTGTGGAAGCTGACACGGAGGAAGGAACCGGTGCCACCCTCTACGGAAGAGTAGTCACTCTGGAACTGGAAATCGATACCCTGATAGTAAATCTTCAGATAGCCGGTCTTTTTATCGATAACGATCTTGGCACCGATACATTTCTGAGAGGTCAGACCGCTGCGGTCGGTTTTACGGTAGGGTTCTTTTTCGTTGGTGTGATCCACACGGTAGTAAGCGATCTTTCCGGAGGACGCATACTTACCGTAGGTTTCGTGAGACTTATCCTGCACAGTCTGCACCAGCTTGGTACCCGAACCTACGTAATCATAGCAAGAAAAGTCGATATTGGCATAAGCATCAAAAGCAAGACCGGTGGTTACTGCGGTGTAACCGTCAAAGGTTTCGGTTTTAGGATCGCTTGCCTGTACAACCGTCTTCTTGGTAGTCAGATCAGAGTTCAGCTGAACGGTATGCTCAGGCTTGTTATTAGCGGAAGGAGGAGTGGTGGTCTGCGCCGCAGTAGTAGAATCAGCGGTAACGGTGGTGGTTGTTGCTTCACCGTCGCAAGCCGCAGTGGAAAGAAGGGTTGCCAGCAACAAAACCAATACTGTCAGTTTTTTCATTGTATATCCTTTCGTGATTTACGGGCCATGCCCGACATTATTAAATTTATTATATCATACACTTTTTGTGGATTCAATTGCCATTGTGCTGAAAATATCGTTTTCAAATTATGCATCTTGCACAACACCTAAAACTGCTCCGGCTGAAAGGAATATGAATCCGCTGTAAATTTTTGAAAAAACTCTTCCTATTTTTCTAAAACTGTGGTATAATGCAGTCGATCTCTATCAAATTTTAGGAGGATTTCATGGACCTGTTATATTTTTTGGAAAAGTTGCGCACCCCCATCGGTGACTTCTTTTTTCAGCTGATCACCTATTTCGGTGAAGACGTGCTCTTTTTGGCACTTGCTCTGATCCTGCTGTGGTGCATTAACAAAAAGGAAGCATATTACATTCTGATCTGCGGTTTTGTTGCATCGCTGGCAGGTCAGTTTATGAAAACCCTTTGCAAAGTGGACCGTCCTTGGGTCAAGGATCCCAATTTCAAGCCGGTGGAAAGCGCCGTGCACGCCGCTAACGACTACTCCTTCCCCAGCGGACATACCATCATTGTCACCTCCACTTGGGGCGCAACCGCCCTCGCCTTTGCAAGCAAGCTGCTCCGCATCGTCGCTCCCATTCTGATTATCCTGGTAGGCATTTCCCGTATGTACCTGGGTGTACATACTCCTTGGGACGTACTGGCAGGCTGGGGTGTCGGTCTTGCTACCATTCTTCTCCTTCGTCCGCTGATGATGCGCGCACTGGAAAATCCCCGACTCATGTGGGGCGTGATTGCAGGACTGGTTGCATTCGCCCTTGCCAATCTCCTTTTGGTTACCCTGACCCCCGAGGAAAGCGTGGGCGACATCACCCGATTGGAGGGTGCACTGAAAAACGCATGGACCTTTATGGGACTTGCCGTAGGTCTGATCTTCGTTTATTGGATGGATAGCCACATCACCCATTTTGACACCCAAGCGGTTTGGTGGGCGCAGATTCTCAAGGTTGCCATCGGACTTGCCATTTTGCTCACCGTGAAGGGTGTGCTGAAACAGCCTCTCTATGCCCTCACCAACGGTCACTATCTGGCAGACGGCATCCGCTATGGTCTTATCACTATCATTGGCGGCGGTCTTTGGCCGCTCACCTTCCCCTTCTTTGCTAAGCTGGGAACGAAAAAACAATCATAATAAAAAAACAACCGCCGATTCATCGAATCAGCGGTTGTTTTTTTATGCAATTGGATTTATTTACTCTATCGAATCGATTGTAGGTTGGGGGGATTTCTTTTTTCGCTTTCCCGAGTTTTCCAAAAGAAGCAACAAAATCAAAATCATCAACCCCAACGTGATGATCAACAAAAATGCCGCTATGAGAATCATCATAGGAGTGATCTGTTTAGGTTCTTGTTGAATTTCTTCGGATGTATAGAGAACCAGTCTGGTTTCTGTATACTTACAATGAACGCAAGAATGACTCTCCAGTCCTTCGCTGTTTTCATCGGGACGGCGGATGACCTCCCATTCTCCAAATTCATGTCCCTTGAGTGGGAGGAACACCGTTTCGGTATGTCCGCATCCGTCAGAGCAAACACCGATGCGGAAGCCTCCTTCTGTACAGGTCGCCTCTTGAGTGGTCCAAACCATTTCATAGGGCTTGTACTCCGTAAGATCATCTCGATGTCCTGCACCGCAATACTGGCAAGTATAGCTGGTGTAGCCCTGCTCGGTGTGCGTGGGTTCAACCGTTTGCGCAATCCATGAATGATCCGTACGGGGCATTTCTACCGTTTCATAAAAAGCACAGGTCGTACAAATATTGCGACAGTAGCCGACGTTCTCACAGGTGGGTGTCTGAATAATCTCCTGACTGTATGTATGCTGCAACTTCGCCACAGAATCGGTCTGATAGCTATCCTCGCAGCGACTGCAGGTATGAAGGGTATATCCTTCAGTACTGCAAGAGGGGGAAACAATCGTTTCCACATAATCATGACCAAGGGGCTGAGAATCCTCAACCGTTCTGACTTCCTCCAGCCCACAGTTTCGGCAACGGTAAGTTGCTGTAGCAGACTCCAGACAGGTAGCGGAGGTCTCACTCTGTTTTTTCCAACTGTGATTCTGCAAAGGAATGGTCACGATCTCTACATGGTTATTACATTCGTTACATTTATAAACAATTGAACCGTTCACGGTACAAGTGGCATCATATTGATCTACGATGGTCAGTACCGCATTGCATTTGGGACAAGTTTTACCGTTTGCAGAATGAGATAGAAGTTGCCCCATTAAAGGGAGAAGACAGACGAGCAACAATAGAAACAGCCCTTGTCTGTATTTGATTCTGTATATTTTTTGCGCCATTGCAAATCACCTCAAACGATCTATTCAATTATTATACAATATTCTCCCCAAAAAAGCAAGTCCTTTTCCATGGCTTCAGCAGGATTTTTGTGCCTTTTTCGGAACGCGAAGCTACTCTGCCTTCTCTCGTCCCTTCCACAACACTCCCATAGTGGATAGCAGAATGCAGGCATCCAATAAAAATCCCCTTTCCTGCAAATAGATGCCATCCAGCTTTGCCTTCACTTTCGGGGGAGGATCACCGCAGAGCTGAGCAAGGCCGGTAATACCGGGACGGAGAGTGTTGTATACCCCCATCTCCTCCCGCAGACGGTGAACAGCCTTTTCAGATGCCAACAACGGTCGGGGTCCCACCAGACTCATATCCCCTTTGAGCACACACCACAGCTGAGGAAGCTCATCTATCCCCGTAGAGCGGAGAAAGGCGCCGCCGGGGATATAATAAGTTTGGGGAGAGGAAAACAACTGTCGGGGTAAAACGGGAGCATCTCTTCGCATGGTGCGGAATTTATAAACGGTAAAGGGCACACCGCCCTTCCCGATTCGCTCCTGAGCATAAAAAATCCCCTCTCCCGATCCGGCGCAAATCAGCATTGCTCCCACACCCACGGGAAAGAGTAACACCAATCCCGTTGCTGCCAGCAGACGGTCGGCAACTGTTTTGATCAGATCATTCAGATTCATCCTCATCCCTCCTTTGGCGTTAGCATTCCCCCTCTCCCTTGATTCATGCCCGATTTGCAGAAATTTCACAAATCCGCTCCGCAGTTCACATCGGGTTCACAATTGCGTTGTACAATAATCAGAGTTATTTATTTTATTATTGAAAGGATTATCCTTATGGCAGATAAAAAAACCTCCATCGGCGGACAGGCATTGATGGAAGGCATTATGATGCGCGGTCCCGAAACTACCGCTATGGCAGTCCGCCGTGCTGACGGCGAGATCGTGCTGGAAGACTTCCCCACCAACAATCACGTCCCTAAAATTTGCAAGCTCCCCCTCATCCGAGGCGTATACGGCATGGCAACCTCCCTGACTGTCGGCTACAAGTGCATGATGCGCTCGGCTGATCTGTACGCGATGGACATTATGGCTGAGGACGAGCAAAAGGCAAACGAGAATACTGACACCGAAGCAGTTACCGAATCCACTCCTGCAGAGGACACCGCTATAGCCCCTGCAAATGAATCCGCCGAAGCACCCAAGTCCAAAGAGAAAAAAGAAAAGAAAGAATCCAAAGAAGAGGAAGGCGTGCTGGGCACCGCAGCCATCGTGATCACCATTTTACTGTCGGTAGCACTGATGCTGGCGCTGTTCTTCTGGCTCCCCACCTTCCTGTATGATCTGACTGTTGCTAAACTGACCACCGGTCTATCCCCCTTCCTCACCCGTCTGATCCGTTCTTCCACCGAAGCTCTGGTTCGTGTAGTTATCCTCATCGGCTATATGCTGGCAATCTCTCAGATGAACGACATCAAGCGCACCTTCATGTATCACGGCGCTGAGCACAAAACCATTTTCTGCTACGAAAAAGGACTTCCCCTGACCGTAGAGAATATCCGTCCCATGTGTCGCTTCCATCCCCGTTGCGGAACCTCCTTCCTGATCCTCATGGTACTGGTAGGCATTTTGCTGGGTCTGCTGATTCCCTTCACCGGATGGCTGAGAGTGGTTTGCAAAATCGCGCTGATTCCCCTTACCGTTGGCATTGGCTACGAGCTGATCAAAATGGCAGGCAGATACGACAATTGGTTCACCCGCATCATCTCCGCTCCCGGCGTATGGCTCCAGCACATTACCACCAAAGAGCCTGACGATCAGATGATCGAGTGTGCAATCGCCGCTATGGAAAAGGTCATCCCTACTGACAAAGAAAAAGATAATTGGTAATTTTTGAACCCTCCGAGTTTAGCTCGGAGGGTTTCCATATCTTCCCCCTTATATCCCCCTATCGATCGGACATACTGAGTGTACTCATGCTATTGCATCAATTTTTGGAGGTACACTATGTTTCGCAAATTCACTCTGCCTGCCGCAGCTTTACTTCTTGCCCTTTCCCTTACTGCTTGCACATCTCCTCAAACAGGCGATGAATCCCAAAGCCAGGAGGATCAGACTACTACCGCTCCCGTCACTTCCCAAAAGCCGTCGGAAGAAAATAAGCCCACCAAAGTCACCGTAGAAAAGACAGTGATCTACGACTCCAACGATTGCAAGGTCACCATCAATTCGTTGGATTATGACGGTCTTTTGGGACCCGAACTGAAGGTAACGCTGGAAAACAACAGTAATCGGGATATTACCGTACAGGTACAAAACTTTTCGGTAAACGATTTGATGGTAGAGACCTATTTCTCGGCAACTGTCGCCGCAGGTAAAAAATCCAACGATGCCATTACCATTGCAGAAAATGATCTTGAGCGCTCGGAGATCACACAGATGAAGAATCTGGAATTTATCCTTCATTTCTCCGATCCCCAGACCTACAGCACCTTGTTTGACTCGGATATTATCAAACTCACTACCTCTGCCGATCCATCCTATACACAAGCCTACAACGATAAAGGCACCCTTGCACTGGAAGATGATAATATCCGCATCGTAATCAGAGAGAAGACGCAAGCCTCCGATCTGAATCAGACCGAAGTGGTGGTTTTCTTGGAAAACAAAAGCAAAAAGGATCTGACCGTACAAAGCGAGAATGTATCGGTAAACGGCTTCATGATCGATCCTATTTTCTCCTCGTCCATTGCCGCAGGAAAAAAGCGTTGTGACGTGATCACCTTTTTGAAGGATGATCTGGAGGAAAACGGCATTGAAAAAATGGAAATGCTGGAGATCGCCTTTCGCATCATCGATTGGGACCGTTACGGCCAGTCCTACACCTCGGACAAGGTAAGTGTGAAATTTAAATAACCTGCTGCCTGCTCTTTTTCTACGAAAGAGCAGGCTTTCTTTTGAATTTTCTCAGCCGTTATTGACTTTTCACGCCTTTTGTGTTATGATTGATGCATTACACTGATCCTACTGGAGGATATCCCCATGAAAAAACTATTTGCAATGCTCCTAACCTTTGCAATGCTCCTTTCCATGATCGCTTGCGCTACAATTAACACTTCTGATGACGATGAAGAAGCATCCGACCAAAACAACATGGAAGAGGTAACCATTGAATCGAGCGTCATTTATGATGCCAACGATATCAAGATCACCGCGAAATCTTTAGTATTTGACAATCTGTTGGGTCCTATGCTGAAAGTCAAACTGGAAAATAACAGCGATCGGGCAATGCAGATCAGCACCACCAATTTTTCTGTCAACAACCTGATGGTAGACGCGCTCCTATACTGTGAACTGGATGCAGGTGGTACCGAAGAAAGCGAAATTTCTATCATGCAAGCCGATTTGGACAAGGGTGGCATCTCGGTGATCCAAACCATCGAATTTTCCATCCGCGCATATGATATTAAAACCTATGAAACAATCTTCCAATCCGAACCCTTAATCCTAAAGACCTCTGCCGATGAGTCTTATGAGCAGAAATTCAATGATACAGGCGATCTGCTCTATACAGATGACAATATCCGCGTCATCGTACAGGGACATGGAAAATCCGAATATAGCGAAAGTCATGCAATCTATCTCTATATTGAAAACAAGAGTGAGCGGGACTGGACCATCCAGTGTGATTCCTTCACCATAAACGGTCTTGCAGTAAATCCCATCTTCTCTTCCACAATTTGTAAGGGAAAGTGCAGTTATGACTTTATCAGCATCAGCAACGAGGATCTTGCCAAGCAAAATATTGACACCATCCAAACGATGGAATTGTCCCTGAGAGTCATCTATTGGGACGATTACAATCAAACCTATATCACCGATATACATACCGTCACTTTTGACTGATCCTTCCCCTACTCCCGAAAACCCTTCGGGAGTAGGTTTTTTCTTGCTCTTTTTTAAAAATCATTGACTTTTTTCGTGATTTATGGTATCATTATTTTGAATTTTTATGCGCTGAATCCAATGTGAAAGGACGGTTACCATCTATGAAACAGTTTATTTTATCCGCCTTTGCCGACGAAGCAAGCCCCCTTCTCTATGAGCAGATCGAGGCAATGCAAAAGTCCGGCATCACCCATCTGGAAATGCGCGGCGTCAACGGCAGAAACATCTCCGCTATGACCCGTGAGGAAATCCGCGGTGCCAAGTATATGCTGGACAATGCCGGATTGTCGGTTTGGTCCATGGGCTCCCCCATCGGCAAGATCAAGATCACCGATCCCTTTGCCCCTCATCTGGAGAGCTTCAAACGGATTCTGGATGCCGCCATCACCTGTGAAGCATCGGTGATGCGCATTTTCTCCTTTTATAATGTAAACACCCCTGCCGAAAAAGAGGAAGCCCTCTCCCGTCTGTCCACTCTGTGCGAGACCGCCAAGGGAAGCGGAATCCTCCTCTGTCACGAAAATGAAAAGGGCATTTACGGCGATACTGCCGAAAATTGTCTGGAGATCCTCACCGCCCTCCCCGACCTCGGCTCTGTCTTTGACCCTGCCAACTTCATTCAATGCGGTGTAGATCCCTTGAAGGCATGGGAGATGCTGGCTGACCGCACCACTTATCTCCACGTCAAGGACGCACAGCAAAACGGCAAGGTAGTCCCCGCAGGACACGGCGTGGGCAATCTGCCTGCTATCATCGCCGATTTCGCTGCACGGGGCGGCAAGGTGCTCTCCATCGAGCCTCACCTCACCGTATTCAAGGGACTTGCCGATCTGGAAGAGGATCAGAAGACAGACATTGATCCCTATACCTATCCCGATCCCAAGACAGCATTTGCGGCTGCCGCAAATGCACTGAAAGCCATCACGGAGGCGATCTGATGAGCTACGATCTGACTCTGTATTTGAAAACCGCCCCTGCTCTTTCGGCAGAACGATTTGCCGAGGCGCTGACTGCTCTGGGACTTTCGGGTGAGCTTGCCCCCGATTTTACCATGGACGGCAGCGTAAGCCCTCTTTGTGCCAAGTTGTCGGGAATCCTCAAAGGCGATCGCCGTACCTATCTTGCAGTGGTGGATTACAGCCTGGAGGAAAACATCCCCGATCCGCAGGTATTCGCCCTTCCCTCTCCCAAGCGGTCGGGAAAGAAGAATCCTCCCCCTACCCTCACTGTTCCCGCGGGCGCATATTGCCTCACCTTCTTCTCTGGAATGGATCATCTGGAGCTCCCCTTCGCCCTGCTGCTCTGCAAACTGCTGGCAGGAGAGGACGGCATCCTCTTCGATCCTCAGACCGCTTGCCTTGCCATGGGCGAGAGCGACGTGCAATCGCTTTTGGAAAAAGCCCTCTCTGATTTGCAAGGCACACCTGCTGACCGTCTTTTGCTCCACGAGTTTGATGAGTGGATCTGATTTTATAATTGACTATGGAGGTATCTATGAGAAAAATCAAGATTGGTGTCATCGGAGTCGGTAATATGGGCTCCGGACACGCCAGAATGTTTACCAACGGCGACTGCCCTGAGTTTGAACTGATGGCAGTCTGCGACATCAAGCCCGAGCGCGCTGCGCAGATCGCAGACGAGTGCGAAAAGCGTCTGGCTGAGCGCGGCATGGAAAAGAAGATCGCCCGCTTCACCGATGCAATGGAAATGCTGGACAGCGGACTCATCGAGGCGGTCACCGTAGCAACCCCTCACTATGATCACCCCAAGTACGTCATTGCCGCCATCGAACGCGGCATCCACGTGGTTTCCGAAAAGCCCGCAGGCGTATTCACCAAAGCGGTTAGGGAGATGAACGCGGTTGCCGATGCACATCCCGAGGTCTGCTTCGCCATGATGTTCAATCAGCGTACCGATCCCCTGTACATCAAGATCAAACAGATCATGGATTCCGGCGAGCTGGGTCCCATGAAGCGTATGAGCTGGATCGTCACCGACTGGTACCGTCCCCAGAAATATTACGATTCGGGCGCATGGCGTGCCACCTGGAGCGGTGAAGGCGGCGGTGTTCTTCTGAATCAGTGCCCCCACAATCTGGACCTGTGGCAATGGATCTGCGGTATGCCCGTGAAGGTACACGCTCACCTCCACTACGGCAAGTGGCATGACATCGAGGTGGAAGACGATGTCAGCGCATATGTGGAATACGCAAACGGCGCCACCGGAACCTTTATCACCTCTACCGGTGATGCCCCCGGCACCAACCGTCTGGAAATCCTCTGCGACGGCGGTAAGCTCCTCTGCGAAAACGGCAAGCTGACCCTGTGGAAGAATGAGATTCCCGAATCTGTCTTCTCCAAGAATGCCCCCGCAGCCTTCTCTTCTCCCAAGAAACAGCGCATCGAGCTGATCACCGAAGGTCGATCCACTCAGCACGTGGGCGTATTCAATGCCTTTGCCGCGCATCTGCTCCGCGGCGAGCCTCTGATCGCCAACGGT
This sequence comes from Eubacteriales bacterium, assembly GCA_045645175.1. GTDB lineage: Bacteria > Bacillota > Clostridia > Oscillospirales > CAG-272 > CAKSQF01. Next base: position 19,428 of record JAZRIH010000036.1, read on the forward strand.
CAGGAAGGCATCAACGGTCTGACCATTTCCAATGCAATGCATCTCTCCTCCTGGCTGGGCAGAGCGGTAGACCTGCCTTTAGATGAGGATCTCTTCTACGAGGAGCTGAAGAAGCGCATCGCATCCTCTCGCCGCAAAGAAAACGTCACCGAGATTGTTTCGGACACCGAAGGCACCTACGGCGGCGCAAAATAAACCCTATTTCATCCAGTAATCGGGGCAACCTGATTGCTGGATGAAACAATGACCGATTCTGCAAGGGACAATGCTGTTGCTATGTAACCGCATTGCCCTTACACAATCGATCATTCCCCATTCACACAAATTCACGAAAAACACAGAAGTTGAGGTAATTATGGCGCTTTCTCCCATGATGCAACAGTATCTGGAAATTAAACAGCAATATCCCGATGCCATCGTATTCTATCGCTTGGGTGACTTTTACGAAATGTTCTTTGACGATGCCAAGCTGGTCTCCCGTGAGCTGGAGCTGACCCTCACCGGCAGACAATGCGGTGAAGCAGAGCGTGCACCTATGTGCGGTGTGCCCTATCACTCTGCCGACACCTATATCGGACGGCTGGTGGAAAAGGGCTACAGCGTAGTCATCTGCGAGCAGACCGAGGATCCTGCCACCGCTAAGGGACTGGTTCGCCGTGAAGTGGTACGCATCGTCACCCCGGGTACCATCACCGATCCTGCCCAGCTTTCCGAGGGCGCAAACAATTATCTTGCCGCCATTCATCTGACCCAGGACAAAGCCGCCCTTGCCTTTGCCGACATCTCCACCGGTGAGATCCGTGCCACCCTCATTGCTTCTGCCGAGGACGCCATCGCCAATGAGCTGGCGGTCTATCTCCCCCGTGAGGTGCTGATCAGCCGTGAGCCTGCCGACTCTCTCCGTGCGTTGGTGTCCCAGCGTTTCCGCGCGGTGATCAACGCCACTTACAGCAGTCATTTCACCCCCGAAGAAGGCAAGCAGTATCTCACCTCCGTCTTCTCCTACGCCGAGGACGAAATGGAAGAGGTGGGCAGTCCCCTGCTCTCTGCCCTGTCGGGACTGCTCTCCTACATCGAAGACACCCAGAAAACCGACCTCTCCTATTTGAAAAAGCCCCTGGTCTATGACGGCGGTCAGTATCTGGAGATGGATATCAACACCCGTCGCAATCTGGAGCTCACCGAAACCCTGCGCACCCGTGAAAAGCGGGGCACCCTTCTGTGGGTGCTGGACAAAACCGAAACCTCCATGGGCGCCCGCCTGCTCCGAGGCTGGATCGAACAGCCCCTTCGCCAGGTTCCGCAAATTCTCCGCCGTCAGTCGGCGATTGCTGAGCTGTACGATGATTTCGTTCTGCGGGACGATCTCACCGATGCTCTGCGCGGTCTGCTCGACTTGGAACGCCTCCTCACCCGTGTAGTCTACGGCTCTGCGGGCGGTAAGGACATGGTCGCCATTTCCAAGGTTCTCGCGGTACTGCCCAAGATCAAGACATCACTTGCCGAGTGTAAGAGCGAGGAGCTGTCTGCCATCGCCAACAGCGCCGATTCGGCAGAGGATCTCACCTCCCTCATCAATTCCACCATCGTGGACGATCCCCCCTTCTCGGTACGGGAAGGCGGCTTCATCCGTTCAGGTATCAACGCCGAGCTGGATCGGCTGAGAGATATCCTCACCAATTCCAAGGATTATCTTGCCGCCATCGAGGAACGGGAGAAGGAAGCAACCGGCATCAAAAACATGAAGATCGGCTACAACCGCGTCTTCGGTTACTATATTGAAGTATCCAAATCCAATATTCCCGACGTACCCAAGGAATGGGTGCGCAAGCAAACTCTGTCCACCGGTGAGCGATACATCACCGATGAGCTGAAAAAGCTGGAAACTACCATCCTCGGCGCAAATGACAAGATCTGCGCCATCGAGTACGGCATTTTCCAAAAGTTGCGAGAGCATATCACCGAAAACGCTCACCGCATCCAAGCTGCCGCCGAGATCATCGCCAAGGTGGATGTTTACCGTTCTCTTGCACTGGTGGCATCCAAAAACGGCTATACTTGTCCTGAGGTGGACATCGGTTTCACCATTCAGATCAAGGATGGCAGACACCCCGTAGTCGAGCAGTTTGTGGGGAGCGATTTCGTCCCCAACGATACCCTTTTGGATATCGAGCAAAACAAGCTCCTGATCATTACCGGTCCCAACATGGCAGGTAAATCCACCTATATGCGCCAGACCGCCCTCATTGCCTTGATGGCACAGATCGGCTCCTTCGTTCCTGCCGCAGAGGCACGGATCGGTATCGTGGATCGCCTGTTCACCCGTGTGGGTGCATCCGACGATCTTGCTTCGGGTCAGTCTACCTTTATGCTGGAAATGAACGAGGTGGCTTACATCCTGAAAAATGCCACCCGTCGCTCGCTAATCATCTATGACGAGATCGGCAGAGGCACCTCCACCTTTGACGGCATGTCCATGGCACGCGCCATTGCCGAATATACCGCAGGCAAGAAGATCGGTGCACGTGCCCTCTTTGCAACCCACTATCACGAGCTCACCGATCTGGCCAACACCCTTTCCGGCGTTGTCAACTACCACATCACCGCCCGTAAAAAGGGAGATGGGGTCATTTTCCTGCGCAAGATCGTCCGCGGCGCCGCTGATGACAGCTACGGCATCGAGGTTGCATCCCTTGCAGGTGTCCCCAAAGAGGTTATTCGCCGTGCCAAGGAGGTGCTGGCTACCCTCAACGCTGAAGGCACTCCCACAGTCTCCAAAAAGAAAAAGCAAGCGGACACGGTTGAGTCCTTCTCCATCGAGGATTACATCGGCGGAGAGATCAAGGACCGCATCCGCTCTCTGGACATCAATCAGATGACCCCCATGGAAGCGTTCAACCTCATTTGGGAACTCAAAAAACTACTGGATAAATAACATTTTCAGCTCTGCTGAAAAACATTCAAGCTATTCATTACTGAAAGAAAGGAGTCCGCTATGGGCATTATCAACGTCCTGGATTTTCAGGTCGCTAACCTCATTGCCGCAGGCGAGGTAGTCGACCGTCCCGCATCTGCGGTAAAAGAATTATTGGAAAATGCGTTGGATGCAGGTGCAACCGAAATCACCGTAGAGATCAAGCGCGGCGGCTCCGCATTCATCCGTGTATCGGATAACGGCTCGGGTATGGCAAGAGAGGATATGCCGATCTCCATCCGCCGCCACGCCACCAGTAAGATCGCCACCGAGCGGGATCTGGACGGTATCACCACCCTCGGCTTCCGCGGAGAAGCACTTGCCGCCATCTCATCGGTTTCCACTATGCGAATCATGTCCCGCCGCAAAGAAGATCAGGTGGGCACCGTCCTCACCTGCGAGGGCGGACTGATCACCGACTTATCGGACGCAGGCTGTAAGGTAGGCACTACTGTGATCGTGGAGGAGCTCTTCGCCAATGTCCCCGCCCGACGGAAGTTCTTGAAAAAGGACAGCTCCGAGGCCATGGCAGTTGCCTCCATCGTAGAAAAGCTGGCACTCTCCCGTCCCGACATCGCCTTCAAGTTCATCTCCGACGGTGCCATGAAGCTCCAGACACGGGGCGACGGCAAGGTAGCAGGCACCATCTACGCCGTGATGGGACGTGAATTCGCCTCCAAGCTCATCGAAGTAAACTCCCTCACCGACGGCATCGAGGTGCGAGGATACATCGGTACACCGGTCAACGTCCGCGCCAACCGCAATTTCCAAAACTTTTTCCTGAATAATCGCTATATTAAATCCAAAACCGCCACGGCGGCATTGGAGCAAGCATTCAACAGCTACATGGAAACCGAAAAATTCCCTTGCTGTGTGCTGCATATTTATATTCACCCCGCCTTCGTGGACGTAAACGTCCATCCCACTAAGATGGAGGTGAAATTCTCCAACGAACGGCTGGTCTTTGACGCGGTCTACTGCGCCGTGCGCAACGCATTGGAGGAATCCACCCAGCGCCCCGAGATCCTCTTTGAGCCGCAACACATGACTCCCGACCAGCACAGTCTGTACAATGCATTCGTGCCGGTTTACGATCGCATCTCGGACGCCGAGGGCAAGACTCTCACTCAAAAGCAGATCTTCGACGAGATGCCCGATCCCCTCTCCCAAGCACCGGGCGCACCTGAGGAGATCCCTGCTTTTACACCTCCTACGGTGAACGCCGCTCCTCTTCCTACCGATGCAGATGCTCCACCTCCCGTCGTTCCCGCTGAAAACAATCTTCCTGCGATGGAGATGTTCGGCAATCTGTTTTTCCCCGCCGATCCGGTGGTGGATCTTCCCCCTCCTCCTGCGGCAAACCCCGAGGATGCTGCCCCTCCAAAAGCAGTTTCCTATAATCCCCTCTTTGCCGATCTCGCCATTCCCGACGAGCCCCCCACATGGGATGCGCCCCTTCCCCCCCCCCCCCCTCCCCCCCCCGCCCCCCCTCCCC
>JAZRIH010000037.1:0-21540 GCA_045645175.1 Eubacteriales bacterium
TTAGTAATCCAACTCCTTGGCTCACAGAACGACATGGCTACGATCCGACTTGTGACGTTTGGCAAAATCGGCAGCCTGTCTGCGAAGTAGACGGCGTGTAGCAATTGCGGAACAGCGATAAAAATCCTTTTCCATCAGTAACGGGTGGTAAGGAGAAAGAGATTCCTCCAAGTCATCCCAATCGGTATGGGTAAGGCGATCGCAGATTTCTTTCCATCGTGGAGAGGAAATTTTTCCGTTATGATGCAGCTTATTCCCCAGTTTAAATAGTTCGCACATCAAACGATGGAGTTGCTTTTCGTTCAGGGCTTTGCGATCCAATGCAATTTTCTTCATAGACCATTGAGATAAAGGAAGAGTTTGCAGGCAATGTCGCAAATAAGCGCGGCGGCTCCAATTTCTGTGTTGAGCGGAAAGGGACGATCGGATAGTATGCAGGCGATCGGACAGTTGTTTGGCAGAAAAAAACAATGTGGGCATAAAAAACTCCCCTATACTGTGGATGGCAAGGAAATCCTTGCAGGAATATCCATAGTATAGGGGAAACGGGACAGATTTATGCATTCTCTGCATCATTTAGGGGAGAGGGGTTTGAACGAATAGATCTGATTCCACGTCGGATCAATTTGATCGTGATCATTTCGATAGTGGGCAGGCAATTGGTAAGGAGAATCAGATTCATCGATATCTTCGGTGTAGAGCAGAGTGTGCTCTCCCAAGCGGACGGTAATCGACCGCAATGCGTCATCCGGATAATAATCCAGTTCAATCTCGTAATCGTGATAACCGATACAAGAAAGATCCATGGAATACATCTCTACCTTGCATCCTCTGGCTTCCGCGCGGTCGGTGAGGATTCGAGCGGTGTCTTGATGCTCTTGGGAAGGCTGCGGGAGAATCAGATATTCTATGCGACCGCTGTCCAACAGTCGAGTGAGGGAGGAGATCTGCCGATAGTGGTAATGGGTCAGAAGAATTGCATCTACCCGAATCAGCGGATCGGATTCGCCTTTTTCAATGGTATCGGCCAAGAAACTGTATCCGCCTTCGGAACGGTCAATGAGCAGTACACGGGTGCCCGCCTGAAGGAGCAGACCGTCATTCTTGCCGTCGGAAACAGGATGAATCGATGCAGTTTCCATCAGCTGTTCTGCGTGGAACTGATTGTAAACACCCGAAAAAGAGAGAAAGACGATCAATCCCGCTAAGGTGAGCGGACGGGTCTTGCGTAACAGGCAAAGTATTGCGATGATTCCAATGAGCAGAAGTGCCGCAATTTCAATGGCAGAATATTGTAGCGGAAGCAGGAGACGGTCATCATTTCCCAATGTTCCTGCGATAGTTCTAACAACTTTGGCAATCGACCAAATCAGTACCGCAGGAGTGTAGGCGAGGATGGGAATGGGAGAAAGAAGGAATAGGATAGGCAGAAGGTATAGTAGCAGGGTGATAATGGGAACGAGGAGCAGATTCGCAAACACAGACAGGACTGCCCAATCTCCGAAATACCATACCGTAAAGGGCATAGTGAACAGGGTGGCGGAAAGAGTAACGATCAGTGCGCTGAGAAGTGCTCGAGGAATAGCGGGGATGGGACGAAGCTTTTCGGTAAAGACGGGCACGATCAACAAGATTCCCCAGGTTGCCAAGAAGGACAGGAGTAATCCGACATCCAGAATGGAGTAGGGAGAGATCAGGCAAATTGCCGTAACTGTGGCAAACAGGGAGGTGACCGAATCCCGTAACCGGCCGAAGGGGTAGGCTGCGAATAAGAATAAGAGCATTCCGCCAGCACGCAGTACCGATGGCGATCCTACCATGGTGCAGTAGATAAACAAAAGGGGAAACAGAATAGGTAGATGCAGGAAGCGCGGCAGACTGAGCTTGCGAAACAGCCATAGCAAGCTGCAAAAGAGGATGCCCAGATGCAGACCGCTCACCGCAAGGGTGTGGGAGATACCTAAATTACGGAATTGTGTTTGCAAAGAGGGCGAAAGACTGCTTTTGTCGCCCAGAAGCAGGGCAGAGGAAAGACCGATGTCTTCGTCGGATAAATAGGGATATACCTGACGGCGAAGAGTAAGCCGAAGCTTTTCGTATAGATAGGCAGGGTAGTTAGAATCGTGAGAAAGAAGGGTGTATTCACTCTCTAAAGCATCTGCTTCAAAGGAAAGCCCTTGGGAGAGGTCGTAACAATCGTTGAGCTTGCCGTCGGGACGAAGCAGACGCAGAACAAAGGCGAGCTTGATCTCATCGCCTGCATGCAGATCGGCAAAATAGGGGAGAGTGATTCTGCCCTGCAGGTTGGTGACATTCCCGTCGGCGGTGTGGAGGGAGCCGATCAGCGCGGTGGAGTATTCGGTCTGATAGTCAATCTTCTCTACGGTGACGATGCCTTCTACCGGCTCGTTTTCGTAGGGGAGTAGTACGCGGGAGGTATGGAGAGGATCAATGCGCCATGCCGTAAAGAAGGACAGGGAGATGGTAAAGAATAATGCTGATCCATAAAAGAGGATCGCTCGCAATCGAGGGCGGCGGACAGCGCAGAAGATGGCTGCCATCAAAGTGGAAATTGTAATCAGCAATGCACTTGCACCGATCAGCAGAGCCGGAATCGATCCGCCCAAAGCGCTGTTCCGTACCAGAAGGAACAGTGTGAACAGAAATACCCCTGCCAAGAGGGCAAGGGGTCTGCGGAGAATGCCTTTCATACGCAGGTGCCGCTTTCTTTGGAATCAATCAATTCTTGCAAAGGCTTACCTGCTTTGAAAACTACCGAGCGTCCGCCGGGAATCTCCATCTCCTCGCCTGTACGGGGATGAACGCCCTTTCTGGGGGGGTGCTCCTTTACACGCAGAGAGCCGAATCCGGTGAGGAGAAGCTCGCCGCCTTCGGCAAGCTCCTCTGCGGTGGTTTGAAGGATTGTATCTAAAATCGCCGCGCACTGGGCTTTGGTAAATCCCGTTTCCTTGGCAACACGGCGGATCAGTTCTTTTTTAGTCATAGAAAAACTCCTATGGTTGAAATGGATAATCCTCATTATAGCATAAAATCCCCGATTTTGCACAGCTGTTTTGCAAATCGGGACGATTTTTGTCGATTGGCACAATGGGAAGATTCAATTTTCGGGCAAAACGACGAAAAATAATTGCAGTATCTTGAAATGGCCTGAGAATAGAAAAAGCAACTCGAGTGTTTTGCAAAAATTTGCAAAATCTATTGCAAAAAGTATAGTTTTATGATACAATGAAATTTAGAATATAACTTTATCAGATCGGAGATTTACTATGGCAAAGAAACAAAAAAGAGATGACATCGTTGCCCGTGCAGATGACGCATACGGCAGCAGCAACTACGCAGAATATGTAGTAGCGAAAAAGGTAGAAGGTAAGTACAAAATGCAGAGAATGCTCATGGTTTTGGGCTATTTTGGCATTGGTGCGTTGATCCTCGCAGTTGTATTTATCATTAACTCCTTTACCGGCTTGGGCGGTATGATGATCCCTCTGGTAGCATTGGCACCCGGTGCAGCATTGGTGCTTTATAATCTGACTTGGCCCTTCGTATCCATTGAATACAGCTTCACCGTAGATGCAAGCGTCCTCACTGTGGAAACCGTTTATGGCGGCAGAAAAAAGAAAAAACTGTTCAGCCAGAAGGTAAAGGATCTGTCCCTGATTGCTCCCTATGATGACCAGTATAAGGCTGAGGCAGATGTTTTTGGCGCAAATAACCGCATCGAGGCAGTTCCTTCCATGGATTGCTATGACCTGTACTTCGCTCTGCATACCGACGAGCAGGGCAAGAATACTATCATCTTCTTCCAGGCAACCGCACAGTCCCTGAAGGCGCTGAAGTATTACAACAGCTCCGCAATCGTTATGCGCGAAACCGCAAGATAACTTGAAAATCCCCTTTGTTGAAAGGGGATTTTTATTCTTTATGGATACTATGAATTAAACTTAATAAATTGCAAAAAACTGTTGCAATATATAAAATTATCTGTTATAATGAAGCCATCCTTCGGGACTTTGAATGTCCCGAAAAATTTTATGTAAGGAGAAAAACTGTATGGATAAGTTTTTCAAAATCACAGAGCGTGGTTCTACTGTCCGCACCGAGATCATCGCGGGCTTGACCACCTTCTTTGCAATGGCATACATTGTCATTACTAACCCTAATCAGATCGTCAGCTTCAATACTGCCGGTGATTTGGGTCGCATCTGGAATGCCGTATACGTTGCGTCTATTTTGGCAGCTGTAATTGGCACTCTGCTCATGGCGTTCTACGCTAAAATGCCCTTTGCACAGGCTTGCGGCATGGGTCTGAACTCTTTCTTCTTCGTTTCCTTTATCCTTCCTGCTGTGATCAACGGCAGCAATGTGATCGAAGGCTACCGCGCAGGTCTGGTTATCATTCTGGTATCTGGTATCATCTTCCTGATTCTTTCTGTAACCGGTTTGCGTTCCAAGATCGCAAGAGCACTCCCTGATTGCTTGAAGAAGGCAATCTCTGCAGGTATCGGTCTGTTTATCGCTTTCATCGGCTTCCAGAACGTAGGCATCATTCAGGCAAACCAGTACACTCTGGTGCAGTTCGTGGACATTCACGGAGCGCTTGAAAACAATACGTTTGTAGCAACTGCTCTGCCCGCTCTGCTGGCACTGGCAGGCTTCCTGCTCATCGCTGTTCTGGAAAAGTTCAAGGTAAAGGGCTCTGTTCTGATCTCTATTGGCGCAGTAACCGTTCTGTACTACCTAACTACTTGGACTCTGCCTGCATTCGACCTGGGCCAGATCGGCGCAACCTTTAAGGATTTTGGCGAGATCGGTATTACTGCAGTGTTCCATCCCTCTGCATGGAAGGATGCCTTCACCGGTGAGCTCATCGGCGGTATCTTCTCTGCGATTCTGTTGATCATCACCTTCTGTCTGGTTGATATGTTCGATACTATCGGTACTCTGTACGGCACCGCTGCACAGGCTGATATGCTGGACGAAAACGGCGACCCCATCGACGTGGACAAGTGCATGACCTGTGACTCTGTTGCAACCGTAGCAGGCGCTGTTTGCGGTACCTCTACCTGCACTACCTTCGTTGAATCTGCAGCAGGCGTTGGCGCAGGCGGCAGAACCGGTCTGGCTTCCGTTGTAACTGCAATCTGCTTCGCACTTTGCTTGGTACTTTCTCCCCTTGCTTCTATCGTTCCCGCTTGCGCAACCGCTCCCGCACTGATCTACGTAGGTGTTCTGATGCTGAGAGGCTTTGCAAAGGTTGACATGAACGATCTGCGTTCCGCAGTTCCCGCGTTCCTGGCGCTGGTTATGATGCCCCTTACCTACTCCATCTCCAATGGTATTGGTATCGGTGCGATTGCTTATGTGCTGATCACCATCTTCACCGGCAAATACACCAAGAAGGACATCCCTGTTACCATTATCGCGGCTCTGTTTGTACTGAAGTTTATCTTCGTAACTATGTAATAGCCATTCAAAAACGCCCTGAAAAGGGCGTTTTTGTTTTATAAATCAGACACCTTTACAAATTCAAACCCTTTCTCCTTCAGCCGTGGAATAAGAATCTCCAGCGCTGCAGGGGTGGGGCTTTTTCCTGCAATCCAATCGTGAAAGAGAATAATGTCGCCATCCGAGGCTTTTTCATCCACCAAGCGAATGATATTGTCGGTGTTGTTCAGTGCCCAATCGCGGGTGTCGATGGTCCAGAGCACCAGCCTGTATCCACCCTCCGCGGCGGCGGCCTTTACGGAGGTGTTTACCACTCCCTCAGGCGGTCTGAACAGAGTGGGGGAGACTCCTGCCAGCTTTTGCAAGATGCTGTCTGCATGCATCAGTTCATCGGCAAGGGTAGAGGTGTCCATCTTTTGCAGATGGGGATGGGAATAGGTGTGATTGCCGATCTCGTGTCCCTCTGCAATGGTTCGCCGAAGGAGCTCGGGATATTTTTCTGCGTTGACTCCAATGATAAAAAAGGTGGCTTTCACCCCGTATTTCTGTAAAATGTCCAAGATCTCTCCTGTATACTGGGCAGACGGACCGTCATCGAAGGTCAGGGCGATCTTTGGCGCCGATTCCTTGGAGGGTGCGGCGGATACAGAGCCAAGGGGAGCAATTAGCAAAGACAGTCCCAACAGCAGCGCACTCAAACGGCAAAACTTTTTGGCACACATCAATCCCACAGCTCGGTGAGGGAGCCGAAACGGTAACCGTCTTTCTTCAGCTTTGTAAGCAGACAGTCCATAATAGCGGCGTTGGTTGCCGAGGTGGGATGGAGGAGCATGATTTCGCCGTTGTGGATGTGATCGAGAATTTTTTTCATAGCGGCATCGGGATTCATTTGTCGGTTGTTATCCCAATCGGCGTAGGCGAAGGACCAAAAAACGGTCTTATATCCCATAGATTTGGCGTATTCCAGATTTTGCTTGGAATATCTGCCTTCGGGGGGGCGATAGATTTTAGGCATCTCTTTTCCGGTCAGCTCCTTATAATGATCGGCAAGAGTGGTGAGCTGTTCTGCAAAGGTTTTTCGATCGCAGATCTTGGTCATGTCGGGATGGCGCTTGGTGTGATTGCACACAAGATGTCCCTCGGCTTCCATGCGCTTGACCAGGTCACCGTTTCGCTGAATCAGATTGTCCAAAATAAAGAACGCGCCGGGAGCGTTGTGCTTTTTCAGCGCATCCAGAATTTTTTCTACGTTTCCGTTTTCATAGCCGGCGTCAAAGGTGAGATAGATCACTTTGTCGCCTTTTTTTAGCGAATCATTGACATAATAAGCATCGTAATCGGTGATCCATTTTTGATCGCTGTCCAGAATCGGTGTAGTGTGGGTGTTGTTGTTTTTGCAATACCAATTGTAGGGCGTGGTGTCATTGGCGGCATATGCTCCGGGTAGAGCAAGATTGCATCCCAGAATTGCCAACACACCGCAGATGAATTTGTATATGCTGCGAGATTTTGTTCGTGTCATCGTTTTCGCTTACCTTTCTACGGTTTGAGAGAATCCTTTGAGAGCGAAAAATAGATTCTCACATTGAAATTTTACGCATTTTTTTCGAAAAATTACGCAGAAAATCTTGTATTTGGCGGGGATTTGTGCTATAATACCACCTTAGTATGTATGTTTTTCCATGCTGTTAATTCGCTTGTAAAGATATGCAATAATAATGTATAAATATACACAAATCTCTTGCATTTTGCAAAATGATTTGCTATAATAAATCATTACAAATACAAAAGCATTCGGGAATGATTCCCGAAGGAGGATAAATGATGAAGATCCAAGTAGGTATCGTCGGTGCCACCGGTTATGCAGGCGCCGAACTGGTACGATTGATATTGACCCACCCCGAGGCAGAGCTTGCGGTGATCTCCTCGGTTTCTTTTGAAGGAAAGAAGATCGCGGAGGTATATCCCAATCTTGCAGGCGTTTGTGAGATGGAGCTGACCTCTGCCGATGAAATTGCAAAGAAATGTGACGTAGTATTTGCCGCACTTCCTCACGGTCTGTCCGAGCCTCTTGCGGCAGAGTGTGTAAAGGAAGGTACCCTGCTGGTAGACTTGGGTGCGGATTTCCGATTGGAAAACGAAGCCGATTACGAAAAATGGTATCAGAAATCCTATACCTGCCCCGAGCTCCACGCAGATTCGGTTTACTGCATTCCTGAACTTCACCGTACACTGGTGAAGGAGCAAAAGATCATTGCCAACCCCGGCTGTTACCCCACTTCTATTGCCCTGGGACTTGCTCCCGCCCTGACTAAGGGTCTGGTGGAAACCGACGGCATTATCATCGACTCCAAATCGGGCGTGACCGGCGCAGGCAGAGGTCTGACACAAGGCACCCACTATCCCGATACCAACGAAGCATTCGCCGCATATAAGGCAGGCGTGCACCGCCATACTCCCGAGATCGAGCAGACGCTCTCTCATTTGGCAGGCAAGGAGATGAAGATCACCTTTGTTCCTCATCTGCTTCCCATTAACCGCGGTATCGAGTCTTCCATCTATGCCAAGATGAAGACTGATCTGGCATCGCTCCATGCCGCTTACTGCGACTTCTACAAAGACGAGCCCTTTGTCCGTGTGCTTCCCTTGGGTAGCTACGCCAACGTGAAAAACGTGCGGATGTCCAACTATTGCGACATTTCTCTCCATGCAGACGAGCGCACCGGAACGGTAATTATCTCCTCTGTAATCGACAATATGTTTAAGGGTGCGGCAGGTCAGGCGATTCAGAATATGAATCTGCGCATGGGATTGTCCGAGTCTGTGGGCATTAACATGATTCCCCCTGCAATCTGATCCACACCTATTGAAAGGATAAACAATATGAACATGATTCCCATTAGTGGCGGCGTATGCGCCGCAAAAGGATTCCGTGCCGCAGGTATGCATTGCGGTATCCGCAAAAACACCAGCAAAAAAGACATCGCTCTGATCGTTGCCGACGCTCCTTGCGCGGCAGCAGGCGTGTATACTCAGAATAAAGTATTTGCCGCTCCCGTCGGCGTGACCCGCGCTCACCTTGCCAACGGTATCGCGCAGGCAGTGATCTGTAACAGCGGCAATGCCAACACTTGCAACTCCGACGGCTATCAGAAGGCTGAGGCAACCTGCGAGGCAGTTGCGGCTGAGCTGGGCATCTCCCCCAATGACGTGATCGTTGCTTCCACCGGCGTTATTGGTGTTCCCCTTCCGCTGGATCCCATTTTGAATGCGATCCGTCCCCTCAAGCACTCCCTGTGGAATGACGCAGAGGCAGGCGATGCGGCAGCAACCGCCATCATGACTACCGACACCAAGAAAAAGGAATTTTCCTTCTCCTTCGATCTGGACGGCGTGACCGTATCTCTGGGCGGTATCTGCAAGGGAAGCGGTATGATCGAACCCAATATGGCAACCATGCTGGGCTTTATCACCACTGATATTGCCATCACTTCCGAGCTGCTGCAGAAGGCACTGAAGTATGCCATCGGCGATACCTTCAACATGGTCAGCGTAGACCGTGACACTTCTACCAACGATATGGTAACCGTCATGGCTTCGGGTATGGCAGGCAATGCTATCATCGACAGCGAAGGCGATGCATATTGCACCTTCCGCCGTGCGCTCTTCTTCCTTTGCCGTGAGATGGCAATGGCAATCGCCGCAGACGGCGAGGGCGCAACCAAGCTGCTGGAATGTACCGTGAGAGGAACTGCCGATCACGATACCGCTAAAGTACTGGCAAAATCCGTCATTCGTTCTTCCTTGGTGAAGGCGGCTATGTTTGGTGCAGACGCTAACTGGGGCCGTATCCTCTGTGCCCTTGGTTATGCAGGCGTGGACATGGATCCCGATCTGGTAGACGTGACCTTCCGTAGCATTGCAGGCGAAGTACCCGTATGTGTCAACGGCAGAGGCATCCCCTTTGACGAGGACATTGCCAAGAAGGTACTGACTGAGACGAAGATCATCATCGACGTAGATATGAAGAGCGGATATGAATCCGCAACCGCTTGGGGTTGCGACCTTACTTACGAGTACGTTCGCATCAACGGCGATTACAGAAGCTAAGGAGATCGGATGATGAACAATCAAGAGATCATTGCGCTGGAAAATTCGGCAATGATGCAGACCTACGGCAGAATCCCCGTAGCCGTTTCTCACGGCAAGGGTTCTACCTGGTATGATGCAGACGGCAAGGAATATATCGATTTCACCAGCGGAATCGGTGTCAATGCTCTGGGACTTTGCGACGAGGAATGGATGGCGGCAGTTATCCATCAGCTTGGCAAGGTACAGCATTGTTGTAATTATTACTATACCGAAGCATCGGCAAAGCTGGCGAAATCGCTTACCGATGCCAGCGGACTTTCCTGCGTATTCATGGCAAATTCGGGTGCAGAAGCAAACGAAGGTGCCATTAAGGTAGCGAGAAAATACTCCTATGATAAATACGGCGAGGGCAGAGGAACGATCCTTACCCTCAGATCCTCCTTCCACGGCCGTACCATGAACACCCTCATGGCGACCGGTCAGGACAAATTCCATCAATGGTTCTATCCTTTCCCCACCGGCTTTGCTTATGTGGAGGCAGGGAATATGGATGCGCTGACCGAAGCTTGTACCCCCGATGTGTGCGCGATCATGGTAGAACCTATCATGGGCGAGGGCGGCGTGTATCCCTTGGAAGTGTCTTATCTGGAAGCACTCCGTGCGTTCTGCGATGAGCGTGATCTGCTCCTGATCTTTGACGAGGTGCAATGCGGTATGGGACGGACGGGCAAGATGTTTGCCTATCAGCATACCTCCATCCTTCCTGACGTGCTGACTCTTGCCAAGGGCTTGGGCGGCGGACTTCCCATTGGTGCTTTCCTCTGCGGAGAAAAGTGCAAAGATACCTTGGGGAAGGGAATGCATGGCTCTACCTTCGGTGGCAACCCCGTTGTGGCGGCAGGTGCGCAGGTAGTTATGGATAAACTCAGCCAGCCCGGTTTCATGGATGAAGTCATCCGCAAAGGCGATTGGATTCGCGAAACTGTGATGGCGGCAGCGCCCAAGCAGGTAAAGGGCGTGCGTGGCAAAGGTCTGATGATCGGCTTCCAAGTGGAAGGCACTCCCGCAGATTATGTGAAGAAAGCCGCTGAAAGAGGACTCCTGATCCTTTCTGCAGGCAGCGATACTGTTCGTCTTCTTCCTCCTCTCAATATCACCGATGACGAGCTTGCCAAAGGCGTAGAATTGCTGATCGATGTGTTGAAGGATTAAATTCCAAAGAGAGAATAATGAAAACGATTGCTTGTAAATTAACCGTTCTTCTGCTACTTGCCTCCGTGCTTGTGCTGAGTTTTTCGGGCTGTGATAGTGTAGGCGATTTGGTGGATGATTATTTTGACGACACCAATGACTTTGAATATGACGGTGACGAAAATGATTCCGGTGATTATCCCGAACTGGAAGATCCGGAGGAATTGAGAGATTTCTTGTACGAAAGTATCGAAGACGGAGAGTACAGTCCCAAATTCCGCTATACCGGAGATGAAGACGATATTACCGCCAGAAACATTGCGCGTATTTTGTCGGCATACTTTATCACGATAAGAGGTTTGTCCTGTCATGATGAATGTTGGCAGGTGGAGTATACTCCCTATCCCGGGGATCGAATTGTTATAGCTTATCAAAACGAAGACACTTCTCGGTTGTCGGATGATGAACTCGATGCGTTGGAAGTAGCGATCGAGGTTGTCGAGGAAGCCAAATCCGAAACCTCTAATGCCCTTGAACTGGAGCTCTACCTCCATGATTGGCTGTGCGATCAGATCACCTACTATGACGGTTCCACCAATGTGAAAAACGAGCGGGATATTCTGCCTCATTTAACTGCGCTGGGTGCTCTTCTGGACGGCAAGGCAAACTGCCAAGGATATACCGACGGATTCTATGTGTTGGCATCTATCGCAGGGTTTGACGTAGGAAGACAGTCGTGTGTGACTGCGGACGGCGGCGGACACTCCTTCAATACGATTCGCCTCGATGGCAAATGGTATGTGATAGACGTTACCTTTAACGATGACACCTTCCGAGATGGAGATAAAATCTATCAAGATTATCGCCTTTTCAATGCAGGCACCAATGAGTGCACCGAGTATTCCTGGCCGGATGAGTACCAATACTATCGTCTGCAGAAAGAAAGCGGTCCTTGGTATTACTACAATTTGACGGAAGAGCTTTGGCCTGATTATGGTTACGAAAAATGCTTCGATGATATCGACGACATTACCGATGCAATTGTAGACATCCGTCGATATGACAATTGCGATGCGATTTATATGATGTTGCGAGATGATCAAGCCAGCTGGAAGGATCTTGATTTGGATACCGCGTTGAGTCGCTATGGACTCGCACTGCCCACGGCAATCTGGTCCCTTGACACAGGCGAACATACCTATTTCCATATCCGATTTGATTAAATAAAAACTCCTTCGATGAAAAATCGAAGGAGTTTTTATTATATAGAAATTTATCCGTGATAGAGTTTACGGATCTGATACTTGGGTTGACAAGTGATGTTGATGCCCAACTTCTTGTAGGTTTTTTCGTCTACCGAGGAAAGGATCACCGAGAAATGTGCATCGCATCCGCGGAGCTTGGGAAGCTGTTCCAGCGCTTTGGCGGCAATGGGATCGGTTGCAGAACTGATCGAAAGAGCGATCAATACCTCGTCCGAGTGCAGGCGGGGATTGCGATTACTCAGGTGATCGGTTTTCAGTTTGCAAATAGGCTCCAAAGTCTCACGGCTGATGAGATCGTATTCCTTATCAATGCCGGCGATGGCTTTCAGCGCATTCAGAAGCAGTGCTGCAGAAGGACCCAGAAGGGAGCTGGTCTTACCGGTAACGATCGTTCCATCGGGCAGTACCATTGCGCCTGCGGGAGCGTTAGTATCCGCAGCCTTCTGCAAAGCGGCACCGATGGCAGGACAAAGACTGTCGCTGACCTTGGTCTGACGCATCAGTAGTTCCAGCTTGCTCTTCTGATTCTCAGCCGCTTCGCCCTGACGAATGGCAACCTGCGCTTGATAATAGCGGCGCAAGATTTCCAATCGGGAAGCCTCGCATACTGCATCCTCGTCGAAAATGCAGGATCCGGCCATGTTGACACCCATATCGGTGGGGGACTGATAGGGAGAATTGTCCTGAATGACCTCCATGATGGCACGCAGTACAGGGAAGATCTCAATGTCGCGGTTGTAGTTGACCGCAGTCTTGCCGTAAGCCTCCAAATGGAAGGGATCGATCATGTTCATGTCTTCCAAATCGGCGGTCGCTGCTTCGTAGGCTACATTGACAGGATGCTTCAGGGGAAGATTCCATACGGGGAAGGTCTCGAATTTAGCGTAGCCTGCCTTGACTCCGCGTTTGTGCTCGTGATAGAGCTGAGAAAGGCAGGTAGCCATTTTACCGCTTCCGGGGCCGGGGGCGGTGACCAACACCAACGGACGAGTGGTGTCAATGTATTCATTTTTGCCGAACCCATCTTCGCTGACGATTTTCTGCACATCATAGGGATAGCCGTCGATGGAGTAATGACGGTAGCTCTTGATGCCCAGCGATTGCAAGCGGCGGATAAAGGCGTCAGTAACCGGCTGTGCGGTGTACTGGGTGATGCAAACACTGCCTACCATGAAGCCCATTGCGCGGAATGCATCGGTAAGACGGAGGACCTCGTCATCATAGGTGATGCCCAGATCGCCTCGTTTTTTGCTTTTTTCAATGTCTCCCGCGTTGATGGAAATGATGATCTCAATCTCATCTTTCAGCTGAGAGAACATACGGATCTTACTGTCGGGCTCAAAGCCGGGAAGAACACGGGAGGCGTGGTAGTCGTCAAACAGCTTGCCGCCCAACTCCAGATATAGTTTTCCGCCGAATTGATTGATTCGCTGGCGGATGCATTCGGATTGCAAAGTAAGATATTTTTGGTTATCAAAACCCAATCGCATAGTGTTTCCTTTCGCGTTCAGGTAAAATGAACAATGATGTGTATTTGTGTAGATGCTCTACCAATCTATTATAACACTTTTTCGTAGAAAATCAAGAAAAAATACAGAACGAATTACACAAAATTTCGTTCTGTATTTCAGTGATTCTGCCGATTGACAAAAAATCTTAATAATGGAAATTCTCCATGATCTCAGCCTTTGCCACGGCGGCACGGTAGGCGCCTTCGTAATCGGACATCGCTTTGCAGCATCCTTCCAATTCGTTGTAAATCCGCAAAACAAAGAGGGCATCGGCGCTGTTGATTGCTTCCTCAATGATTTCCCGCAACAATGTTACTGCACGCTGATAGTTGTAGACAGAACCTGCCAGACATGCATTGATATGTTTGCGGTAAAGAGGATTGGTCAAACCAATATTGTCAAACAACTGAGAGGAAAGTTCATGCTTACCGCGCTCCATAAGAACCAACAAAAGATTGTACAAATACTCTTCCTGTTGGTCTGCTCGGTGAATAGATGCGCAGAGGGTGGGATCAAGAGGCTGATTCTTTCCTGCCGCTCCGATGATATCCAGAAGGGTGTGGGCTTGCTCTTCAATTGCAGATTTGGGGTATCGGGTGCAGGCGGTAAATCGAAGAGCGGTGTCAAGGAGGTTTTTGGCGGTATCTAAGTAACCACTGCGGAATGCAACGATGCCTTCCTGCAAATAGCAATCCGAAAGAAGCAGGGCGAGTTCATCATCAAAATCGCTGAGCTGTTTGCAATGATCGATGCAATCCTGCCAACGTCCCTCGGCATAAGCGGTGCGGATCAGTTCGATCAGACCTGCTTTGCGGTATACCAGCGGAGTGATCTCTTTATCCAGCAAATAGCCTACGGGAATCTGCAATTGCTCGGCAATGTAGCAGACGGTGGCAAGGGAGGGGGAAGCCTGATCGTTCTCGATCTGGCTCAGCATATTGCGGGTCATATAAGTTCCGCAAAGCGCAGATTGGGTCATGGCGCGTTCTTTGCGGAGGGCTTTGATTCTCTGTCCTAAAGTCATTGACGATCACCCGACTTTCCCATGAGCTGATCGATAGAGATGGCAGCATCATGCTTGATGGGCTTCCACTGGGTAGTGGAGAAGAGTGCCATAATGGAGAGCGGTCCGCCAATCAGGTCAAACCAAGGGAAAAGGAAGGTGTAGAGCACCAGCTTCCAAGGCTTGCAATGGATGCGTTTGTGCTCACGCAAAACGATGAGCGCGCCTTTCAGGGAGTTTTTTAAGAAGGTGGAGGTGAGCTTCCACAAAGGAGTGGCGATCATACCCCAGATGACCAAGAACAAGTTCTTATCTATTCCCGATGCGGCGGCACTTTCGGCAACACCCATGGCATTGCCCACGATCAGCGCGATGATGAAGGTGATCACCCATTCCAAAGCGGGGAAGACCAGTTCACGGAGCGCATGGTAGACGCTATTGGGGAAGCAGTACATGATCATATCGTAGCAGGAGAAACGCTGAATGCCCTTGCGCTTGAAGATGCCCATAAACAGTCTGGGCAGAGTAGAGAAGAAGGCAAACAGACGACCCTTGGTCCAGCGCATACGCTGACGTGCCATCACACGCACCTGATAGGGCTGTTCGTCGAAAAATTCCGCATCCTCGCAGAAGGCAACGAATTCGCCATCGGCTACGCTGTTCATGGTAAACTCGGTATCCTCGGTAAGACAGGTGTAGTGCCAGCCGTCCTTCACCAGACGGGAGGGGATGACATAGCCTGTTCCTGCGATATGGGTGGAAGAACCCAAGAAACCGCGGGGACGATGGTAGCTGACTACACTACGGATGAAGTGAATACCATAGCCTGCGGAGATAAAGTTCTGATCGAAGTTTTTGGTGTTGCGATAGCCTACCACGATGCTGTCCTTGGTGGCGACGAAAGCCTTGTTCAGCTCCTCCATGAAGGTGGGGTGGAGCAGATTATCGGCGTCAAAGACCACATAGCCGTCGAAGGCTTCGATGGAATAGTCTTCTCTGATGCGTTCAAAGAGGAATTCCATTGCCCAACCCTTGCGGGCGTGATCGGGATCGTTGCGCTCGTAGACCACACAGCCTTTGTCACGGCAGATCTGAGCAGTATTATCGGTACAGTTGTCGGCCACCACGAAAATGGTCAGCAGATCAGCAGGATAAGTCTGTGCGCGGATGGAATCGATGAGATTGCCGATGACCAATCGCTCATTGCGGGCACAAATGACGATGCCGTATTTTTTCTTTACATCGGTAACGGGATAAACCTTTTTGGGCGCCAGCAAGCCGATAATGAAGAGGATCGTTTTATAAAAGCTTGCCCATTGGAAAACGAGGTGAAAGTACTTCAGAAATTGGTGCCAACCGTTTAAGATCAGTTTGTAGATTCTCATAAGCTGTCCTTTGAATCGGAATTTTTTGAGAAAACGTAAAAGGGATTTCCTTTATCTTTGCAAAACGTAAACCTATTTTACCATATTTCTGACGGGGATGCAAGTGCTTTTTGAAAAAAACACTTCGTGATTCTGCTGATTTTTATAGGAAAGAGGGGAAAAAACATAACAAAACCGACAGCATTTGCTGTCGGTTAGATCAAATGGGCTATGATTTGGTATCGTTTACCGCATAGATGAACTTGCGTCCGTCTTCGCCGATTTTAGAGATGATTCCTGCGCTTTCCATGAGCTTTAGGGCATAATAAGCACGTCTGCCCTTGAAGCCGCCTGCCTTGTTGAAGTCGGCCGCAGAGAACTGTTTGGGGAGTTTGGGAGGAAGGAGTGCGTAGAGGTCAGCGGGAGCGGAGAGATGCAGTTCTTCTACGTAGGCGACGGGCATTCGCTCGTAACGAGAGGAGCCCTTCTTTTTATCCTTGCTCCATCCGTCCAAATTGCGGTAATCCTCTACGTCCAGGAAGAGGAGGATCACCATCAGATGGGGATGGAAGAGGAGATCGCCCAGTCCGCTGAGCTCAGGGAGCGCATGGTGCGGCTTGCCGATCTTGGGACTTTTACGCCCCTCGGACAGCGTGCCGTCTTCGCCGATCCAATAGACCCGACGTTGACGGGGAAGGGGGTGAACCACGGTGATCGCATATCCTTCTTCCAAAAATGTTTTTAGTTTGGTCTTTAAACGACTGAGATCGCGGGTTTGGATTTCAATGATCTCTCCTTCTTTGGCAATGTCCGCATAGTAAGAGCCGATTTTTTGTTCGTGGTAATACGGATCGGGCTGATAAAAATGCTTGAGCACCGCATGAAGAGTCTTTTCCCCTAATGTGCCGATGCCTTCCCGCAATCGATCGGCCTCCACCTTGGCGCAAGCATCGGCAAATCGAACGGTGGGCGATTCAACGATTGAAAAATCCCCCACCGTTTCAGATAAAACGGTGGGGATCTGATTTACAGGCTTGTCCATTTTAGTTCCCCGCATGAATATAAGCATCCATGCCCAAGGCAATGGCGCATGCGAACCGAGCCTGCCAATCGGGATCGCACAGATTGCTCAGATCATCCAAATTGGTCATAAAACCTGTCTCGATCAAGATTGCAGGCATAGTGGCATCACGAGTGATGGCAAAGTTAAGATAGTCATACCGGTTAACCTTTAAGTCCATGTTTTCGATCAGCGTGGTCTTCATTTGCTCTGCAAGCTGTTGACTGGCGGGTCTGTTTGTGTGGTGATAAAGTCGTGTGCCGTGGGTAACGCTATCGTTATCCAGCGAATTGCAGTGAATGCTGATGCAATAGTCAGGATTCTTGGAATTGATATAACTGACGCGACGTTGTACATTAAACATACCGTATTGGCTCAGTTCAACTGGACAATCGCTTTCCGCATCGCCAGGGCGTGTCTCACCCACTATATAGCCCATTTTTTCCAGAGCTGTTTTCAGTTTTTTAGTGATCGCCAGATTAATATCTTTTTCGTTGATGCATTTATTATGATCAGCGTGGGTAATGCTATCACAGCGTTCGCCAGTGGGAGTTACTACTACACCGGGATCACTCCAACCGTGACCTGCATCCAGATAGATCAGATAATTAGAATTGCTTGCGGAATAAACCAGATCTTTGTAATAATCTACCGTGGGGGAATCAGGCTCTTGTGTTTCAGGAAGTTCGGGGGAGGGGGTAGTTTCGGTGGGCTTTTTTGTATTTACGGGCTTAGATGTATTTTCTTGGGGATTAGAGGGAGCAAGAGTGTCTTCTATAGAATAAGCAACACCGGAGAGGATGGAGCATAAGAGAAAAATCGCAAGCCAAACTGCCAGGAATGCGACTACTTTGGGTTGAGTCAGAAATTCTTTCACATAAACCTCCGAAGGGGAATATTTTACTACCATAATTGTATCATAAAACTGTAAAAACAGTTGAACAAAGTGTTAATTTTCAAAGGAATATTTTCGACAGTACCAAAAAACAGACTGCAAGAAACTCTTGCAGTCTGTTCAACATTAATCCAATTCTTTTTTACCAGTGTACAGCTCGTAATATCTGCCGTGCTGTGCAAGGAGGTCGTCGTGGTCGCCACGCTCGATGATATTGCCTGCCTCCAATACCATGATGGCATTGGCATTGCGGACGGTAGAGAGGCGGTGTGCGATGACAAAGGTAGTACGGTTCTTCATCAGACGCTCCAAGCCGTGCTCAATGTGGCGCTCGGTACGGGTGTCAACCGAGGAGGTTGCTTCGTCCAGTACCAGAATAGGTGCATGAGAGATCGCCGCACGGGCAATGTTCAACAGCTGACGCTGACCCTGAGACAGGTTGGCGCCATCGCCTTCCAGCATGGTCTGATAGCCGTCGGACAGACGCATGATGAAGGAGTGAGCGGAAGCAGTCTTTGCTGCTGCAATGACTTCCTCGTCGGTGGCATCGGGTCTGCCGTAGCGGATATTTTCCATTACAGTGCCGGTGAACAGGTGAGTATCCTGAAGTACCATGGCGATATTGGCACGCAGAACGTCACGTTTGATGTTCTTAATGTCGATTCCGTCAATGGTGATTCGGCCTTCCTGAATGTCGTAGAATCGGTTGAGCAGGTTGGTAACGGTGGTCTTGCCTGCGCCGGTAGAGCCTACGAATGCGATCTTCTGACCGGGATGAGCATAGAGGGAGATGTTCTTCAGAACGACCTTATCGGGGTTGTAACCGAAGGTAACGTTTTCCAGCACCACGTCTCCACGCATCATGGGCATATCTACCGAGTCAGGAGCGTCGCCCTGCTCAGGATCAGCATCCATTACCGCAAATACACGTTCTGCGCCTGCGAGAGCAGAGAAGACAGAGGTCATTTGCTGAGAGATCATGTTAATGGGCATGGAGAACTGTCTGGAATAGTTGGCGAATACGGTCAGACCGCCGGGAGTGAAGCCAGAGGTGCACATGAGAATACCGCCGACGCCCAGCGTAATGCCATAGGAAATCTGGGAGGTGTTGCCCATGATGGGACCCATAATGCCGCCGTAGAACTGGGACTTGAACTGCTTATCGCGCAGATCGCCGTTGAGGACTGCAAATTCTTCTACGCAGGTTTCCTCGTGGTTGAAGACTTTGATAACCTTCTGACCGGATACAGTTTCCTCGATGTAGCCGTTGACCGCACCCAGAGCCGCCTGCTGACCGCTGTAGAACTTACGGGAAGCCTTAGCGATTGCGCCGCCGCCCAGAGCGAAAATGGGGATGAACACAATGGTAATGAGGGTCAGGATCCAGTTGGTGGTGACCATGAAGACAAAGGTACCGACGAGGGTGACGCTGCCCGAGATCAGAGAAGTGAGGGAGTGGTTGAGCATTGCGTCGATATTGTCTACGTCATTGGTGAAGCGGGACATGATCTCACCGGTAGGATGAGAGTCAAAATATCGAACGGGCAGCTTTTGCAGCTTGAAAAACAGATCGTTTCTGATCTTTTCCAGTGTATTCTGGGTTACGTGGAGCATCAGGCGCGCTTGCAGATAGTTGGTGCAAATGCCGACGAGATAAACACAGAAGAGGATCACCAGTGCGGTGACGAGATAGACCAGTACCTCGGTCAGCTTGGTATTGCCTAAAAGATCAATGGTGCCTGCGGTGCAGAAGGTGATGAATTTGTCAGCCAGCACTGCCATTGCGCCGTGCTTGGGAGTAGTAGCGATGCCCGACAGATGGTTGATGATGGGCATCAACATGAAAGAGCCGACAAGGGAAGTGATGGTGGAGGTGAGCATACAGCAAAGTACCAGCGCCAGCTTCCAGTAGTGGGGCTTCAGATAACCCAGCAGACGGGAGATGGTTTGCTTGGCGTTTTTAGGCTTGCCGCCGGGACCTCTGCCGGGAGGGCCTCCACGGGGACCGGGACCGGGGCGAGGGCCGGGACCCATAGGTCCTCTTCCGGGACCCTTGTTGGAGGAGGTGTTATATTGCTTTTGCAGTTGTTCCAATGAGCGTGCCATGCTTATTTCCCCTCCTTATCCATTTGCGAGTAGTAGATTTCCTGATATTCGGTGTTGTTGGCCAACAGCTCGTCATGAGTACCGATACCGGTGATCTGACCTTCGTTCATGACCACGATCTGATCGGCATCCTTTACCGAGCCAATACGCTGAGCAATGATGATCTTGGTAGAGCCTGCCAGATCGGTACGGAATGCCTTGCGGATCTGTGCTTCGGTGGCAGTATCTACTGCGGAAGTGGAGTCGTCCAAGATCAGAATCTTGGGCTTCTTCAAGAGTGCGCGGGCAATACACAGACGCTGTTTCTGACCGCCCGATACGTTAACGCCGCCCTGATCCAACAGAGTGGTGTAGCCGCCAGGGAAGGAGCGGACGAACTTGTCAGCTTGCGCACTTTCAGCGGCGATACGGATTGCCTCGTCGGTGGCAGCTTCATCGCCCCAACGGAGGTTTTCTTCGATAGAGCCGGAGAAGAGTACGTTCTTTTGCAGAACCATGCCTACTCCCTCGCGCAGATGATAGAGGGAATAATCTCTGACATCGATGCCATCAATCTTGACAGAACCTTCGTCACAGTCATACAGACGGGGGATCAGCGATACCAGTGAGGTTTTACCGCAACCGGTCGAGCCGATGATACCCACAGTAGTGCCTGAGGGGATGTGGAGATTGATGTTGGAGAGCACGCTTTCTTCGCTGTCCTTGTAGTAACGGAAGGAAACGTTTTCAAAGGTGATGTCGCCCTTGTTGACGGTGTGATTGGGGTACTTTGCAGAGATATCGTCCAGATCGATGGTTTCGTCCAATACCTCGGAAATACGCTTAGCGGATGCCAGCGCACGGGAGGACATCATGAACATCATGGTTACCATCATCAAGGAGGAGAGAATCTGGGTAACGTAGGTGATAAATGCGGAGAGATCGCCTACCTGCATGCCGTTGTTCAGTACCATGTTACCACCGAACCAGATAACCGCAAGGGTGGTCAGGTTCATGAAAATGGTCATGACGGGGGACATGAAGATCATGACACGCATAGCAGCCATACCGCTATCCTTCAGATCGCGGTTAGCCTGTTGGAATTTTTCTGCTTCGAAATCTTCTCGTACAAAGGATTTAACTACGCGGACATTGGTGACGCTTTCCTGAACAGTATTGTTCAGACCGTCCACCTTGGTCTGTACCTTGGAGAAACGGGGGAAGCCCATGCGGACGATGCTGGAAATAGACAGGAGCAGGAGAGGAATGGAAACCGCCAGAATGGTCGCCAGAGAGGGATTCAGGCGGATCGCCATGATTACACCGCCGATGAGCATACCGGGGGCACGGAGCATCATACGGAGCATCATGTTCACCATGTTCTGCACTTGGGTAACGTCATTGGTCAGACGGGTAACCAGCGAGCCGGTGGAGAATTTGTCAATGTTAGCAAAGGAGAACTTCTGAACCTTGCGGTAGACGTCCTCACGCAGGTCAGCGGCAAAGTTGACCGATGCCTTGCCACCGAAATAGGCACCGCCGATACCGCTTGCCATCATTACCAGCGCGGTGAGGACCATCAGACCGGCAATGCCGATACTGGCACCT
>JAZRIH010000038.1:0-12563 GCA_045645175.1 Eubacteriales bacterium
ATAACAAACAGCACCTCACTATGAGGTGCTGTTTTCTGTTAATTGTATTTATAGGGTACTCTCCCAACCGATTTGAGAGGTCATGGAGGCGTAAAACTCGGGAAGCGCACGCTTTAAGTTGACAGGCTTGCCTTCCTTCAAGAAGCAATGCCCTGTCTTGCCTGTGGCGCGAAGCGCACCTGTTGCAAGGTCGATTACCTTATATGTAAAAGCAAAGCGGATTCCGTTAAACTCCTCGAATTTCACGGTAATCGCAACCGTTTCACCGTAGGTCGCCATGCTTTTATATTCTGCAGATACCGCTAAAACAGGAATTATATATCCCATTTTTTCGATGTCTACATAGTTGACACCGATTTGCTCCAAGAAATCTATTCTTGCTTCTTCGAAAAAGCGGATATAGTTGGAGTGATGCACGATCTGCATACAATCAGTTTCATAATACTGAATTTTGTGCCGATATGCGGTAATGTTCATAACGCTCCTCACACTAATACAACTTCTTGAGCGGTGGCCGCTTCGCCTTCCTGCTCTTCGTCGGACGTGCTGTCATCGGATTCCAAAGGAGCAGCATCGTTTACGGGAATTACAGGAGTATCAGGGGTTCCCGATGCATCATTGGGTAACGGCAGCGTTGCAAGCTCCTCTGCAGAAATTTCCAAAATTTCCAACAATTCGGGAAGCAAAATGATCTTTGCCGCACTTCCCTCTTCCATTGCCGATTCAACAAAATTACGACGTTTATCGGGAAGCAGATTACCTGCTCCATCCACTTCCTCGCAAGCGACAAACAAGGTACACTGGCTTGCTTTCTGCACATACATACCGCCATGTGCAGCTATCAACTCGGTAAGCTTCAGCATCTGGACATAATGATTCTTTTCGTATCCCGAACTAAGAGATACCTTTTGTCCTTTCAGCGATCCCTCTGCAGAAACTTGTCCGCTCATACGACGCAAATGACGCTGGAATGCGTAGAAATTAGGAGATTTAAAGCGAATTCGATTGCGGTTTGCTTCGGAAATAGCTTTCTGGCGCTCTGCATCTCTTGCCGCCTTCTGCTTTTCTCTTTCTTCCTTATAGTTAGTATGAATCTCATATTCGCTAAGCGTACCCTTGGCAATGGGATAGCGTTCCAACAACTGTTCGGGCGTGATTCCCAGATGCTCACACGCACCTTTCATAGCCAGCATTGTCATATACGCATCATCGTCACTCTTGTGGATCTCTTGATCCTCATGCATACCGAAAAATTCCAACGCCTTGGAGAGAGAGGGCATATTGCTCAGCTCAAACATCTGCATGATCATGCATTGCACATCATAAAAAGGAAAATCAAAGCAAGGCAGACTGTAACGCTGGCAATCTGCGCGCAGGAAATTACAGTCGTTTTCAATGGAATAGCCCAGAACTACATATTCGGGATACTCCAGCAGTGCACCAATCTCGTCATAATAGTCCGGAAACGGGGCTGCCTGACGGAATTCGGATTTAGTATATGCCAGTTTTAGATCGGGACCCAAATTAAAAGATGCGCGAGGATTGATAATAATATCTTTCTTTTCCACAACATTCAAATTTTCATCGGTCAACACATAGCCGAAACTGCATATTTTGCCTTTTCCGCCATAACAATTGGCGCATTCAATATCGAAGAAACAATAATTCATTGTACTACATTCGCTTTCTTGTTTGTTATCATGGAGAATATCCATGTTTAATGCCTGCAATCAAGTTAAGAATCCATAAAAAACTTTGCTGCAAGACTCATCAGATCGCTGAGCGTCTTTTCATCGCTATTTTGAATCCGATGTTCTGCTTCCGACAGTCGGAGGTAATGACCATTGGGAAGCAATTGCATTAATTGGCGATAGGAAGTTGACGGAACAATCCGATCTTCGCCTGCCTCGATCAGAAGGATACGGGTATTAATCTTTTTAGTACGTGAAGAGAAGATCGAATCTGATGCGTCTAATGCCGCCTTTAGCCAGCCCATAGTATACGCAGTATTTTGCAAACGGGAGTCTGCAGCTCTTGCTTCTCTATACCATGCAAAACGAGCAAAACTATGCCACCCGCTGTTTTGATAGTTCTCGCCGGATCGGTAACAATTACTTTCAGGGAGAAGTTCCTCAGAAAGTCCTTTTCGAATCGAACGGGAAAGCTTCCATTTGTATATCCCTTCCGGAGCCGGCAATACAATGGAAAGAAGCGGTGAGACAAGACATGCAGATTGAACACGATCCGGATTCTTCTGCATATAGCGCAGTGTAACCGCGCCACCCATACCAAATGCCAATATAGACAATGGCAATGTACGATCTAACCGCGATGTAATGTCCGCTAAGTCGCGAGCATATTCGTCAAAATCTGCAATATGGGTGACTGAACGATTAGGAAGTGTGCGCGAGGAACGCCCGTGTCCCCGAAAATCAAAGAGATAGACCCGATAGCCAAGATCATAACAAAAAAATGCCCATTCCATATATCGAAGAGCAGATTCACATCCATCATGGCAAATCACCATTGCGGCAACGGGGGAAGGATGATGCAGGACACGATAGTGAATTGTCTGCCGATCTCTACCAAACAAACAGCCTTCCTGATAAACGGAGGATAGACTCTTCATCCTTGCATCCAATATTCTTTTGTAACTATCCTCAGGAAATGGATATACCATTTCATTCAAAATCATTTTCCAAGCCTCCCAGCAGATTGGCAAAAAAACACGTTCTTCTTATTCTACTAAATTTTCGACAGGTTGTCAAGGACTACGCCTGAAATTTATTAGGAATTCTCCAACTGATTTTAAATGGAAATTCTTGAAATGATTGACAAAAAGCCGGTTTTATGGTATACTTGTTAATTGAGTATGAGATGCAGTTTAATTTGCTTTCGTTAAGGCTGCATAACCATATTGAAAGGATGTTTTTCATGAAAAAAGCTTCTGCGGTATTCCGTTATTTTTATACCAGATTATCTTTTTATCCCTTATTTACCGGCGTTGCCATGGCATCGCTGTCTTCTTTTCTTACCCGCCAAACCTATCTGATGGCAGATCACCAGACATATGCCACCTTGTCTTCCAATTCTCTGCTCGTTTGGGGACTTATCCTATTGGGAACCACGTTTCTTGCGTGTTTTCCCCCTAAACCCTTTTGGCCTTTAATCTGTTGGCTCTCTTGGATCTTCTACGCCATTCCGGTTATGTCGGCCAATCACTCCAACACATGGATGCTTACCGGTGTTTTGTTTTTGATTGTTCTCCTGACCTATTTGGTTTGGAAGGATACGAAACGCTTATTCAGTGAAGAAAAACAACATTGGCATACAACCGAAATCCCTTGTTCCAAATGGATATTCGGCATTTCCATCGGTACGATTGTCTTTGTTTCCGCTTACCTCCTTGCGTATATGGGCATTTACCGTTATCTTGCGTATTATTCTCCTTGCTTTGACTTTGGTATCTTTACGCAAATGTTTGAATCTATGCGGACAACCTTCCTGCCGATCACAACCTGTGAGAGATACAAGGAACTCTCCCACTTTGCAGTACATCTTTCTCCCATTTATTATGTTCTGCTCCCTATCTATTTTATTTTCCCTCATCCGATCACCCTTGCACTCTCTCAAGCGCTGGTAGTTGCTTCCTCAGTCATTCCCCTTGTTTTGATTGCAAGACGACTGAATTTCTCCAAATGGCAAACCATCCTTGCGGCGATCTGCATTGCCCTCTATCCTGCGCTCCACGGCGGAACATTCTATGATCTCCATGAAAACTGTTTCCTCACGCCGCTTCTTTTGTGGTTCTTCTATTTCTTAGAAAAGAACAGTTATCTTGGAATGATTCTCAGTTCCATTGGTGTATTTCTGGTGAAAGAAGATGCACCGGTTTATATCGCATTTATTGCGCTGTATCTGATCTTCTCCAATCGCAAAAAGCTGTTCGGTATCGGACTGTTTTGTTTGTCGGTGGGCTACTTCCTCTTTGCACTCACTCTCCTTGCCAAGTTTGGCGAGGGCGCCATGAACTGGCGATATCTAAATCTGATGCGTCCCGGCGAAGACTCGCTGATATCGGTTGTACTGAATGTAATGCAGAATCCCGCCCACGCTTTGGCGGTATGCTTTAATGTTGAAAAGATCACATTCTTACTACAGATTTTCCTGCCAATGGCGGGTGCGGCACTTCTGATCAAGCGTGCCGATCGAATCATCCTGCTGGGTCCTTTGGTGCTGATTACCCTGCTCTCCGATTATGTTTATCAGCACTCGATCTACTTCCAGTATAACTTCGGTATCATTGCCATTCTGTTCTATCTTGCGCTTTTGAATCTGAAGGATCTTGCTCCCAAATTCAAGCAATTTATCCTCATCATCATGGCAACCGCTTCAATCATTTCGTATGCCGCTCTTTGTTCTCCTTATTTATCAGTTAGAGATGCATATCACGAAAATCAGGAAACCATTGAAATCTATAACGAAGCTGTTGCGAAAATCGATCGTGACCGTTCTGTTGCCGCAACCACATTCCTGGTTCCCCATCTCTATGACTGCAAAGAATTGTACGAAGTACAACATGACAGCGATGCTGACCAGATTCTGCTGATGCTGAATGATGAAACCTCCAGCAAGTTGTATAATCGCTTCGTGCATATTGGATATACAGTCACTTGGGAAGTGGAAGGTGTAATTGTACTGTTGGAAAAGGACACACAACAGAATTAACTCATGCCATCGCAAAAAAAATTGAGGATCCCAATGATCCTCAATTTTTGATGGTGCTATTCCTGCCGACTGTCGTTCGACTGCCAATCCGTTTCCGATATGTCCCGGGCGTACAATCATAATTTTCTTTAAAGAAATCATAAAAGCTGTGGGGATTTCCAAATCCAGAGCGATCCGCTATTTCTTCTAACGACAAATCGGTGGTTCGAATCAACTGCACCGCATAGCGAAGACGCATGGTATTCAAATACTTTGAAAAGCCTGTTTGGATCGTTTCATTAAATACACGAGAGAGATAATCTTTGTGATAACCGAGTTCGGTTGCAATGTTTTCTAAAGTCAACCGTTCAGTATAATGTTCATCCATGTAGCGTAGCATCTGACCGACTACCGCAACACCGTCTTTGGAGCGTTCTTCAATTGCTAATGTTCCCAAGGCATCGGTCAGCATCCCCAACAGAATATACGCAAATCCTTTACCGATCATGGGATTGCTCTGAACAGACAATCCTTTATAGGCTTCAAATAATTTACCGATTGTCAAGCTTTCTTCACACGGTTCCAAAAAAGCAGTGGCAAAGGAAAGATTGCGATGAATCAGGCTGAAATCGGGGATACGGACGATAGGAATAATCGCAACACAAATGACCGAGTCTTTGGGTGCCGATAGGCTATGTACCACATAGCTCTCGGCAACTGCAATGGAATCACGGGTTAAGGTTCGTTTTTCTCCGTTAATCGATACTTCAATTGTGCCCTTTTTGACGTAAATGATCTCAATATTGGAGTGAAAATGTGCTGAAAAAGAGAATGCACGATTCTGGATTGTATTCAGGTGAATTCTGTTATCACGGTCTCGAAACGATTCAAAATAGATGTCCATATCCGTCCCTCTCATATCAATTTTATACAGTAATTTAGCAAGATAATTCATTGACATTCTATCATTAAATTTGTAAAATGTCAATAGTAGTGTCATAGAATTTTACAATTCATTCATTCTAATTTTAACTTGGGAGTATTTATGTTACCATTATCCACCCCCTCAGAAGCTTCATTAAATGCCCTGAAACGCATTGGTGTCGATGCGGACAAGCTGACCGTCGCTCTCCAGACAGACCTATTGCCCCGCGGTAAATTCGGTACCGCATGGCTGATTTTGTCCATGGAGAATCGTGCTCTCTATCGTTATATAGAGGATACAGATACATTGGATGTTCTGTCCTTGGATCTGCTCCATTCCCCTCAAATTGACAACTATTGGGCATCCTGCCGTTTGCTTGCAAAAGAAATGGATGCGCCCATTCCCGAAGATGCCACTGAAGAGGAGCGTCAAGCAGCAAAGGATGCATCGCATTTTGTAGCTGTCGGCGGTTGTACCAACGCACATAAAAACCGTTTGTCTGCATTTATTCAGATTTGGGAACGTATGAATAAGGGCGAAACAATTACTGCAGATGATCCCTTGTTTTTACAGTTTAACACCAAGTGTCCTAAATGTGGTAAACCGTTCAAAAATCCTCATGAAAAGGTATGCCCCCATTGCACTGTAAAAAAGAGCACGCTGTGGCGCGTCCTTACCTATTTCAAACCTTTCAAATTGCAGTTTGCAACCGTCATGTTCTGTTTGGTGATGACTTCGGCTATTGCGCTTGTCACCCCCATTCTCAGCGGTAAATTGCTGTTCGACCAGGTTATCAGCCCTGTTACCTACAACGAAGCGGGCGAGATTGTAACCGGCCGTTATCACACCATGACGGCGTTGTACATCTTGATTGGTATCATTTTCGGTCTTGCCATTTTCTCTCTGTTTATCAGCATTCTGCAAAGCCGTGCCAACGCAGTTATGTCTAACCGTGTTGTTGCAACTCTGAAAAAGAATGTCTTCACCTCTCTGCAGAATCTTTCCTTCTCTTATTTCAATCAGAACCCCACAGGTCGTCTGATGAGCCGTGTTAATCACGATGCCATGCGCATCCGTAACTTCTTTATCAACGGCGTTCCTCAGTTCATTATTCACACACTGAATTTTATCGGTCTTGCGATCTTCCTGTTTTACATTAACTGGAAACTAACACTGATTGTGTTCGTTCCTGTTCCGATCATCGTCCTCATTTTCAGAAAGATGCTGCCCAAGCTTTGGCACGCTCACTCCATCGGATGGCGCCGTTCCTCTTCGCTCAACACTATGATGAGTGACTCCTTTACCGGCGTGCGCGTAGTAAAAGCCTTCGCAAAGGAAGACGAGGAAACTACCCGTTTCCGGAAATATGCCAAGCAGCTTTCGGACATCAATCTGTACACCAACCTGATTGCTCTCACCACATTCCCTGTAGTCGGCTTGCTGATCGGTATGTCCAGCCAGGCGATCTGGGGCTTTGGCGGTCTGCTGGTTATGGGAGAACAGATGACCTACGGTGAACTGACTACCTATCTCGGCTACACCGGCATGATCTTCGGTCCTTTGAATTTCTACTCCAATTTCACCAATCTGCTCACCGAAACCAACAACTCCGCATCCCGTATGTTTGAGACTCTGGATACGGTATCCGAAATCCAGGAAGATCCCGATGCGGTTTCGCTTCCTTCCATTGCGGACAATATTTCTTTCAACAATGTGTATTTCCACTACAACCCCAGCCGTACTATTTTGAAGGATCTCTCCTTCAAGATTAACGCCGGCGACCATGTGGGTATCGTAGGACACACAGGTTCCGGTAAATCTACCATTGCTAACCTTACTCTGCGTATGTATGATGTCATCAGCGGCTCGATCACCATTGACGGCATCGACATCAAAAAGATTAAAATGGCAGACTTGCGCAGAAATATTGCCATTGTATCTCAGGAAATCTTCCTTTTCAGAGGAACGATTGCTGATAATATCCGTTACGCCCGTCCCGAAGCGACCATGGATGAGGTCATCTCTGCTGCCCGCGCAGCAGGCGCACACGATTTCATCATGAGCCTTCCCGAAGGCTATCAGACCATGATCGGCGGCGGCAGCCGTTCTCTGTCGGGCGGTGAACGTCAGCGTGTTTCCATTGCACGTGCACTGCTTCTCTCCCCCTCCCTGCTGATTCTGGATGAGGCAACTGCAGCGATGGATACCCAGACCGAGCGACAGATCAGCGAAGCCATTGACCGTCTGATCGAAGGCAGAACGACTATCAAGATTGCACACCGTCTGTCTACGCTTAAAAACTGCGATTATATTATGTCCATCGAAAACGGTCAGCTGATGGAAATCGGTCCTCAGGAAGAACTGATGGAACGCAAAGGCGTTTATTATCGTCTGTACACCCTCCAGAGCGAACAGCTGGAACGAGTTAAATCGGGCGAATAACCCCGAGAAAGGATCTGTTATGGAAATCCAAAACAACGAAGAAATGAACAATATATTTTCCAACCGCCTGTCGGTTACCCTCACTCCCGCTAATGCGAAATTCTTTCACTCCAAGGGCGGACTGATCAGCTTGTGCTATACTTCTCCTGACGGAAAAGAAGAAACCTTTGAGCGCGTAGAGATTATTCGTGCATTCCCCATTACCAACCCTGATGATTATCTGGCAGTCCGCAATGCTTCCGTCGGACGCAGAGATGAGATCGGCTTAATTCCCTCCATTCATCTGTTTGATGAAGAAACCGTTGCTTTGCTGAACGAGGAACTGGATCGCCGTTATTTCATCCCCGAGATCACCAAGCTCTATTCCATGAAGGAAAAGTACGGTTATCATTACGCTGAAGCACTGACCAGTGCGGGACGAATCAAATTCGTTATGAACAATCCTTCCAATAGTATCCGTACTCTGGAGGACGGTCGTATCCTGATTACAGACACCGATGGCAACTGCTTCTGTTTGCGTGATCCTCAAAAGCTGGATAAGGCAAGCTATCGAATGATTGAGATTTATCTCTAATAGATATTCTCACCGATAGTTTACGAAAGGATAATATATGAAACTACAATTTCCACTTCCCAACGAACTGGAATCCGCACTTCGACAAAAAATCGGCGATCAAAAAATATTATACTCCCTGCCCTACGACGTAGATGGAGAAACCTTTATTGATGACGGTTTCATTGTTGTAACTGCTGATGCCCTTTATAAATGCAGAGGCAATGCGGTTTTAGAAAGTTGGGCCATGACCTCTCTTTCATCGGTTTCTGCGGAAAAGCTGTACGGTGCTTCCGGTCTGTATGTAAAAAAAGACGGATCGTCTATGCTGGTCTGCCGATTCGTATCGGGCAAACATCTTGCAAGATATTCGGTAGTTGCTCGTGCATGCAATCTCCTGATCGAAGATGCCAACACCCCTCCTCTTCAAAATAATGACCCTGAAGAAACTTGTCCCACTTGCGGCAGACGCTTTCTGAAAGGCACTCATTTCTGCCCCCATTGCAGAAAAAAATCCGAGATCTACAAAAAGCTTTGGGCAATGACCAAGGGAATGCGTCTTTTGATTCTGTTCCCGATCTTTGCTACTTTTGTAGCAATGGTATTGCGCTTCATTGTACCGCAGGTACAAAAAACGGCAATCAACAACTTCATCTATCCCGCTCCCGGTGTGGAACGCGGTCCGATGGCTGGATTTTTGGTGGTTGTTGCTGCAATCGTTACCTTGGACATCTTGTCCCGCGCACTCGGCGTACTGCAAGGAAGAATTTCCGCTATTACCGGTAACAAGTTCACTCTGCAGCTGCGCGAAATCCTCTTTGAAAAGCTTCACTCCCTTTCCATGTCTTCCATCAGCAAAAAGACTCCCGGTGACATGATGGGCCGTATCAACGAGGACGTTCAGACTGTACAAAATTTCATCACTCACCTTCTTCCTAACTATTTTTCTCAGATTTTTTCATTCGTCATTGCGCTTTGCGTACTGATCTGGATGAACCCTCTGATGTGTTTGTTCGTCTTCATTCCTTTGCCTATTTCCGTATTTGCAATTATGCGGTTCTGGGATTATATGCGAAGCAGATGGAGAAGAGGTTGGTTCTTGAGAAGACGAACCAATGAACATCTTCACGATTCGTTGGATGGCATCCGTGTAGTCAAGAACTACGGTAACGAAGAAAGAGCAATCAAAGAGTTCTCTGCGCTGGTTGATAAGCAAGCAACACACGACGAAGGCACCAACAAAGTATTTGATACATTCTTCCCCGTAATCGGTTTTGTCCTTCGCCTGGGCAACTACCTCATTATGCTCTACGGTAATATCCTGCTGTTTGGCGGAAACATGACTGTCGGTGAGCTGAACCAGTTTAACAGCTACGCTGGTATCCTGTATGAACCTCTGATGCAGATCAACCAGATTCCTCGAAACATTACTGAGTTTTTGACCTCTTTCTCCAAGATTCTCGAAATCCTGGAAGAAGAACCTGAAATTCAGGACACCAAGGAGCCTGTCGATCTGAAGATCAAGGGCGATCTGTCCATGCGTGATGTAACTTTCGGATACGACAGCTACAACCCCGTACTGGAGCGAATCAATCTGGAAGTTAAAAAGGGGGAGATGATCGGTATTGTCGGTCATTCGGGCTCTGGTAAAACAACTCTTGTTAATCTGATCATGCGTTTGTATGAAGCCGGAAGCGGACAAATTCTGATTGACGGCGTAGATATCAAGGATCTTTCTCAGAACACTCTGCGTTCCCAGATCGGTGTAGTTTTGCAGGAAACTATGCTCTTCTCCGGTTCTGTTCGTGACAATATCCGCTATTCTAAACCCAATGCTACCAATGAGGAAATCATTTTTGCGGCAAAGATGGCGAATGCCCACGACTTTATCATGAATCTGCCTCAGGGTTACAATACCATCGTAGGCGAAAAGGGCTATTCTCTTTCGGGCGGTGAGCGCCAGAGAGTTGCGATTGCCCGTGCGTTGATTCACAATCCTGCTATCTTGATTTTGGACGAAGCAACTGCTGCGCTCGATACTGAAACTGAAAAGCAGATTCAGGATGCACTTTCCAATCTGACCGAAAACCGTACTACATTAGCGATTGCCCATCGTTTGTCCACTCTGCGTGGAGCTGACAAGCTGCTTGTTCTGGATCACGGAAAGGTTGCTGAATTCGGCACTCACAAGGAACTGTTGGATAAACGCGGAATTTATTATAAGTTGGTAATGGCGCAGACCGAAGCTGCACTTGCCAAAGGTTAATATACAAAAATGACACCGTTATGGTGTCATTTTTGTATTTAGAGTGCATTTTATTCCTATTAAATCCTTGAAATGAATTGACAGTTGATTGATTTCAATGTATAATAAACATATGTATTACGAATGAAAGGGGTATATACCCATGAGAGCCGTATATATTTACCCAAATCCCCAACGAGAAGCTTCTCTCGCTGCTGCACGTCAATTGTATGGGCAACTGACTGCGATGGGAGTATCTGCATGGATCAGCAGTTGTTGTAAGGATCTGTTGCCTGATCTTCCCTCCTCCTCGCCAGTCTCTGCGGATATTGCCCTCGTACTCGGCGGCGACGGCACGATTCTTCGTTGTGCGGAAGAAGTGTTGGATCTTTCTATTCCCATCTTGGGCGTTAATATGGGAACCCTGGGTTACATGAGCGATCTTTCCCCCAATGAACTGGCCGTTTCGTTGGAACAAATTTGTAGCGGCAATCTGCACGTAGAAAAACGTGCCGTCTTAGCAGGTTCTTTACTGGATAGCAATGGAAACATATTGTCCTCCTTCCGCGCAGTCAATGATATTACATTATTCAGAGGCGATCTGCCAGGTCTAACTCACACGTCGGTAGATATCAACGGAACCTATATCGATACTTATCACGCAGATGGAGTTTTAGTATCTACCCCCAACGGATCCACCGCATATAACTTTTCCGCCGGCGGACCTATTGTCAATCCTGCAGCACGAAATATGATTCTCACGCCGATCTGCTGTCACTCTCTTCTTTCTCGTTCTATCGTTCTTGCAACCGAAGATACCATCAGGCTCGCTCCCGCAAGCGGGGCATTTCCTCAGCTCACTGCTGATGGACTGAGAATAAAGCTGCCTAAAGAAACAGTCGCATTAGAAGTATCTCTATCCCACACACCGTTTTTGCTGGCACGCTTGAAACAAGCGAACTTTTACGATATTTTGCGAAAGAAAATGGTGCCCAGCTATGATTGAGTTTTTTTCTCCCCATGAAATCCGAACTGCCGAACAAATTGCAATGAATAACGGCACGGATGAGATCAACCTCATGTACTATGCTGCATTGGGGATTCTTGAGGCTCTTCCCGAAAATGTCAATACTATTGGCATTCTCTGCGGCAAGGGAAACAACGCGGGAGATGGATACGCGCTGGCACATCTTTTGTACCAGGCACAAAAGTCTCCCATCTTATACTGTTTTACCACACAACTGACTCCTGCCGCCGCTCATTATTTTGAGTTATGCCGTCAAGATGGGATTACCGTAAAATCGCAGCTTGAAGATCACCCATTCGAGGATTGCGATCTGCTTGTCGACTGTCTGTTTGGAATCGGCTTTCGCGGAGAGATTGTTTCACCTTGGAAGGAAGTAATCGAAGCTGCCAATCAATCGGGATTGCCTATTGTTTCCGTTGACACTCCCTCGGGTTTAAATGCGTTAAATGGAACAGGATCTCTCGCCATCTGTGCAACTCAAACCGTTGCCATCGGCGGATATAAATACGGCCACTATTTAGGCAAAGGGCGTGATCTTTGCGGAACTCTGCATTTGGCACCCATTGGACTTGAGCCGTCAGGTAAAGTTTATGGGATGGAAAATCGTGATTTTACCTCCTTGTTATCTCCCCGTCCCCATGATTGCCATAAAGGTACCTTCGGA
>JAZRIH010000039.1:0-2322 GCA_045645175.1 Eubacteriales bacterium
TACCTTGCCTTCTGCCTTTGCCTTGTCCACGAAAGCGTTGATCTTGCCTGCGGGAGAAAGGAGAGTAGACAGAGATTCGTCATAGTTGAGGGTATCGATGATCAGAGATACGAACTTGGTCATATCAACCTCACCGTACCAAGGACGGTTGCGGATCTCTTCAGTGCGATAGTTCAGGTTGGTGGTGAAGATCTTGGTGATGATGCCGTTCTCGTAAGCCTTGTCGATATTTGCCAGGCCGTTGCAGAACAGACCGAAGGTAGCAAATGCGAAGATACGCTTTGCGCCGCGTTCCTTCAGCTTCTCAGCAACCTCGATGATAGAGTCGCCGGAGGAGATCATGTCGTCAACGATGATAACGTCCTTGCCCTCTACGCTCTTACCCAGATACTCGTGTGCCTCGATGGGGTTTCTGCCGTTGATGATCACAGAGTAGTTACGACGCTTGTAGAACATACCCAGATCCAGCTTCAGTACGGAGGAGTAGTACATAGCTCTGCTCATGCCGCCTTCGTCAGGAGAAACGATGGTCAGATTGGACAGATCGATATCAGGGGTGGTGTTGATGAACGCCTTGATCATCTGGTAGGTGCAACGCACGTTTTCGAAGCCGTGGAGAGGAATTGCATTCTGTACA
This sequence comes from Eubacteriales bacterium, assembly GCA_045645175.1. GTDB lineage: Bacteria > Bacillota > Clostridia > Oscillospirales > CAG-272 > CAKSQF01. The sequence continues at coordinate 638 of JAZRIH010000039.1, forward strand.
CGGGGGTCGTGTGCGTCAAAGGTGATGATATTGGTTACGCCCATTGCGGTGAGCTCCTGGAGTGCGTAAGCGCAGTCCAGAGATTCGCGGGAGCTTCTCTTGTGCTGTCTGCCCTCGTAGAGCATAGGCATAATTACGTTGATACGGCGAGCTTTACCGCCGATTGCGCCGATGACACGCTTCAGATCCGCAAAGTGATCGTCAGGGCTCATAGGTACGGTCATGCCGTACATTTTGTAGGTTGCGCCGTAGTTGAAACAGTCGCTGATGATGTAAACGTCGTGTCCGCGCATGGACTCGTGGAGCAGACCCTTAGCCTCGCCGCTTCCGAAACGGGGGCACTCTACGTCTACGCCGAAGCCTTCGGTGGAGCCTCTCCATGCCTTCAAATAGTTGTTGACCTGCTCGGTGAATTCTTCACAGCCCTTCATACCGATGACACTGAGATCGCCGAATAAATCCTTCATTCTGAAATACCTTCCCTTTCCCATTCAGGGCAGACCGTATGATCTGCATAATTCACTTTATTGTAACATACTTTTCGGGGTTTGTGAACCTTTTTTGTGAAAAAAAATGATTTTTGTATAAAAATACAAAAAATAGTTGCCAAACGGCGAAAAAAAGGATATAATGTGAACAGAATAATCTAAATAAAGGATGAATGACCATGAAAATTGTGTTTTGCGACAGCGGAACGGTCTTTTCCGCTGCGGATATTGATATTGCCGCTTATCTCGCCCCTTTTGGTGAGGTCGTATTTTATGAGGAAAACGATCCTGCGCTGACTGTGGAGCGGATCAAGGACGCCGATGCTGTGCTGTGTAATAAGACCATCCTCGGCAAGGCGGAGATGGACGATGCGCCTAAGCTCCGCTACATCGGACTCTTTGCCACCGGCTACAATAACATCGACACCGCTTACGCCAGAGAAAAGGGCATCGATGTCTGCAACGCGGGGGAATACTCCACCATGGCGGTTGCCCAGCACACCTTTGCGCTGATGTTGGAGCTCGTGGGGAAAGTGGGCAAGTACAATGCTTTCGTGAAGGACGGCGGCTGGAAGCGGTCGAGATTCTTCTCCATTTTTGAATATCCCACCTGTGAGCTGTACGGCAAGACCTTGGGCATCGTGGGCTACGGCTCCATCGGTCGGGCGGTTGCCAATATTGCCCTTGCCTTTGGCATGAAGGTGATGGTCTATACCCGCACCCCTCGCGAGGATGCGCGAGTGCAGTTTGTGGATTTCGATACCTTGCTGACAGCGGCGGACATTGTGTCCTGTCACACACCCTTGACGCCCCAAACCACGGGAATGTTCGATGCAGATGCCTTCGGAAAGATGAAGCGCGGTGCCTATTTTGTCAACACTTCCCGCGGCGGTGTGGTCGTGGAGGATGCCCTCGCCGATGCCATTCGCAGCGGTCATCTGGGCGGTGCGGCAGTAGACGTAGTGGCAAAAGAGCCCATGGCAGAGGATTGCCCTCTTTGCGATCCCGATCTGGAGAACATCCTCATCACTCCTCACGTGGCTTGGGCGCCCCTGGAAACCCGTCTGCGCCTGCTCTCTATCGTCTGCTCCAATCTCCAAGCATGGCTGGACGGAACGCCGAAGAACGTGGTGAATTGACTTTGTGGGGCGTTGCCCCACACCCCACCAAGAACCTTTTTGAAAAAAGGTTCTTGGA
>JAZRIH010000040.1:0-3598 GCA_045645175.1 Eubacteriales bacterium
TGGGTTACGGCGGAATTACCATTACCAAGATTGCGACCAAGCTCAAGGATGAGTTTGACCGTATTGTAAAGCCTACCACTCCCGAGATTCCCGTGGCAGAGCCCCAGATTCAGGTTCGTCCCCACAAGAAGAATTTCAGCGGAGTCATCGTGGACGGCGTGGACGGCTGCGAGGTGAAATTTGCCAAGTGCTGCAATCCTCTCCCCGGCGATCGGATCGTGGGCTTTATCACCAAGGGATTCGGCATCTCCATTCACAAGCAGGATTGTCCCAATGTGGATGATCTGTGGGCCAATAAGGACAACAGAGAGCGTTTTGTCACCGCATATTGGGATACGGCAGCGACCCAGTCCAAGTCGGGCTCCGAAAGCATGTACGAAGCCCATCTGCAGATCTTTGCCGAGAACGATATTATGCTCCTTGCCAATATCACCCGTGCCCTTGCCGATATGAAGGTGGTGCTCCATGCCATCAATACACAAAATAAAGACGGCGATATGGTGCTGAACCTCACCATCAGCTGTAAGAATACCGAGCACTTTAAGTCGATCATTTCCCGTGTGAAGGCGATCGATAAAGTGACCGACGTCAAGAGAGGCTACGCATGATCGCAGTTGTACAAAGAGTGACCGCGGCATCGGTGACGGTGGAAGGCACCGTCACCGGTGCCTGCGGGCAGGGCCTTGCCATTTTGCTGGGCGTTGCCCCCGAAGATACCTCCAAGGAGGTAAAAGTCTTGGCGGAGAAGATTGCCAAACTCCGCATCTTTTCGGATGAAGCAGGGAAAATGAACCTTTCTGTCATCGACATCGGCGGCGGCGCGGTGGTGGTTTCCCAGTTTACCCTGATGGCAAACTGCTCTCACGGCAATCGCCCCGACTTCTTCGGTGCCGCATCCCCTGCCTTGGCAGAGCCCCTGTACGAAGAATTTGCCAATTATCTGGAAACCCTCATCCCCGGTCCCGTGGGCAGAGGCGTGTTTGGTGCGGATATGCACTATGAGATTCACAACGACGGACCTGTCACCATTTTGCTGGATACGAATAAATTAGGGAAGAGAAAGTAATCCTGAAATTCCCTCGGGCGGTAGATAAACTCTGCTCTTTCGGGCGCATTCGCCCAGGAAAGGAGTGGGGAGTCCGAAGGGAAGCAGTTTAGGCTGTTCCCATGAAAGAAGTATAACATGAAACTGATCATTGAAGGTAATATCAGCCGTACCTACGTACAAAATCTTTGTCTCCTCTTTTTTCCGGGCGCAAAGTTCAGCGAAACCGAAGAGGTGACCCCCGAAACTCCCGTCCTCCGTGTGGTCGTTACCGAAAATGCCGATTCTGTGGGCGCATCTGCGCACCTCCAGATGGGCGACAATGTTGGATTTGGCGAGCATACCGAGCGATTCAAAAATTCCATCACCCGTGAGCGAAGCTATAAGATCGCTGTGGGTAAAGCAGTCTATACCGCAGGCGGAGCAGTTCTCGGCTATACCCCCGCATGGGGCATCCTCACCGGCATCCGCCCCAGTAAGATCGCACGGCAGATCTATTCCAATAATCCCGATCCTGCCAAGGTGCGCAAGGTGTTGAGAGATGAATATTTCCTGAATCCCAAGAAGGCGGCTCTGCTGACCCAGATTGCAGGCTATCAGAATAAAATCATTGAGCAAATTCCCGAAAATTCCTGCAGCTTGTATGTATCCATCCCCTTCTGCCCCACCCGTTGCGCATACTGCTCCTTCGTTTCCTTCTCCACCAAGCGACTGCTGTCCTTGGTGCCCGAATATGTGGAACGCCTCCTTGCTGATCTGGACGAAACCTTCGCCCTGATCAAAGAGCTTGGAATGCGGATCACCACCGTGTACATCGGCGGCGGTACCCCTACCACCTTGTCGGCAGATCAGATGGCAAAGCTCCTTTCCAAGATCTGTGAGCACGTGGATCCCGAAACGCTGGAGGAATTCTCCGTAGAGGCAGGACGTCCCGATACCATCACCGCTGAAAAATTGGCAGTCATTGCCGCACACGGTGTCACCCGAATCAGCATCAATCCCCAAACCCTCAACGACGAAGTGCTCAAAGGAATCGGAAGATGCCATAACGTAAACGATTTCTATCGCTCCTATGAGATGGCGCGCGAATCGGGTATCCCCCAGATCAATACAGACTTGATTGCAGGTCTGCCCGGCGACAGCTACCGCAGTTTTGCCAGAACAGTGGATTCCATTATTAAGCTGGCACCTGATAATCTCACCGTTCATACCTTCTGCGTCAAGAAGGCGGCAGATCTTGCCCACAGCGGTCCTCAGATCTACTCTCCCGTCAGTGCAGAGACGCAAAAGTGCGTGGATTATTCACAGCTGCGTGCCAAGAATTCGGGATATCTGCCCTATTATCTCTACCGTCAGAAGAATGCGGTAGGAAATCTCGAAAACGTTGGATTTACCCTCCCGGAGAAGGAAGGCAAATACAACATTTACATCATGGAGGAAGTGCATCCTATCTTCGCAGTGGGCGCAGGCGCTTCCACCAAACTCATCGATCCCAAGACGGGAAAGATCCGTCGGATCTTCATGAACAAATATCCGTATGAATATCTCTCCGATGAACAGAAGGAACGGTTCCAAACCGAGTTCATTCAGGAGATCCGTGAATTCTACGGTGTATAACCCATAAAAAGGGAGATTACTCCCGTAGCCGCGCGGAGTATCCCCATGTTTCTGCGCGGCTTTTCCATCTCAAGAAAGGAGAGCTATGATGAAAACCGTAAAGTTTCCCGTTATCCCCAAAGGCCGTTCTACCACGGAAGTTTTGCTGGAATGGGCTTCCTTTTGTGAAGCGGACTTCGCCAACCGCTTGTCGGTGCTCTGTCAGCGAATTGTTGCCGATTCCCGTTCCATCATCATCCTCACAGGACCGTCCTGCGCAGGCAAAACCACCACTGCCCATAAACTCATCGATGATTTTTCCAAAGAAGGCAAACGAGTGCAGGTGGTATCGCTGGACGATTTCTTCCGTCCTCGTGAAGATCTCATCCGTGAGGCAGAAGAGGAGGGCAGGGCCATCGATTTTGACAGCCCCTCCACTCTCAACTGGACGTTGCTTGGCGAGTTCGTATCCGATGTGCTGGCACACCGTCCTGCAAAGCTCCCTAAATTTGACTTTATCGTGGGCAAATCGGTAGAGACTCGTGTGATCACTCCCGATAGTTACGACATTCTACTGTTCGAGGGCATTCAAGGTCTGTATAAGCAGTTTTTGGATCTTCTGCCTAGTGGCAGTTACGCCGCCGTGTTCATTCATCCGGACAGCGGCTTCAAGGTGGGAGAAAAGCATCTCAATCCCCGTGAACTGCGTCTGGTCCGCCGCATGGTCCGTGACCGTCTGTTCCGCGGCGCAACTCCCCAGTTTACCCTCCAACTGTGGGAGGGAGTTACCGCCAACGAAGACCGTCATATCTTTCCCATGGCACCGATGGCGCACTACCATCTGGATAGCTTCATGGGCTACGAGGTTTGTCTGTTCAAGGAGGCTTGTCTGAACGCCATCTACACACTCCCCGAATCTGCCAAAGTCGGAGGCCAAGCGGGCTTAGGAAGACAACT
>JAZRIH010000041.1:0-4813 GCA_045645175.1 Eubacteriales bacterium
TGGCGATAAACAGAACGGGATACAGGATCAGCGACACGGGGACATTGATTACGGCACCGAAGAGAATCATGATGGGGAGCAAAAGAGTGAGAAATGCAAAGAGTTCGCTGGTAAAATCGGGGCTTTTTGCCGTCTTCTTCAAATCGGCGAGCCATTGGAAGGGGGAAGAGCCCAGCTGGGCTTGATACAGACGGCGCATTTCGCTGTTGTTTTGCCGCCGCAGATAGGTGACCAGCGCCACCAAAAAGACGGGAATCGCCAGATAGAGGATGCTCCGCACAAGGGCGAGGGCTTCGGGGATGAACAAATTCACCGCTGTGATCAGTACATCCATGAGCATGGACGAAAGGAGCGCCACGATGGCGATTGCCAATATGCCTCTCCAGAGTTTGGACAAGTAGAGCTTCATAAACGATACCTCCTGTGATATAAATTGATTTTCGAATCGTTGCATCTACTACTATGATTGTATACTATAATTATTTGTATGTCAATAGATATTCAAGGATTTCTAAACGAGGGGATGCGATTCGTGAATTTTCAATAAAAATCGGGTGAATAAATCGCGCGATAACGAGGATTGATTAGTGAATATAATCACGCGATTGGGTAAATGCACAAAACCACCCTGCCCGAAGGCAGGGTGGTTGAAAGTATGCAATTAGTTCTGTGCCTGCTTGGCGATGTCCAGAATGCTCATGAAGTCTTCCTGAGATACCCAGGTTTCGGGGAGCTTGCCGTCCCAGCCGTTGATGTAGAAGTACTGGAGCAGCTCATTGGTCATGGATTCCGCCAGCAGCTTGTTGGCAGCGGCTTCCTTTTCCTTGCGGTATGCCTCGGCATCTGCCTCGATCTTGGTAACCTCAGAAGCAGCGTTTGCCTTGGTCTTGGCTACCTCAGCCTCAGCCTCAGCCTGGATCTTTGCGGCATCTGCAGCGGCCTGTGCGTTGATCTTGGCACGCTCAGCAGCCTTTTCGGCTTCCATGTTTGCCTGCTCCTGTTCGGTTTCGGCTTTCAGCTTGTTCTGCGCCGCTACCTGCTTCGCTTCAACTGCAGCGGTGAAGGCATCGGTGAAGTCGATGTTCTCAATGGATGCGGACACAACCTGCACGTTGTAGGCGGCGAGGTCGGCAACCAGCACGTCGTAGATTTCGGTGGAAAGCTTTTCACGGCTGTCGATGAGCGATTCCGCGTCGTAATGCGCTACCATCTTCTTTACCGCTTCGTGGATGCGGGGGGTCATGACGGTGTTGAAGTAGTCGGTGCCGATGGTCTTGTAGATGTTCTGGGCGTTCTGCTTCTCGATCTGATAGTTGACGGTGTAAACCACGTCAACCTCCTGAATGTCGGAGGAGAAGCATACCAGAGTCAGCGTGGACTTCTGGTTACGGTTATCCATGTTGATGACCTTCTGCCAAGGGAGCTTGAAGTGCATACCCGCCTCCAAGGTCTGGTTCTCAACCTTACCGAAGGTGGTGATGATACCGGTGTGGCCGGTGGGGACGGTGGCACAACAGCTGCTGATAAGAAGGATCAGTGCGATGGCGGCGATGCCGATGCCTACCAGAATGCCGATCTTTTTGGTGTTTTGGGGTTTGTAACGATATGTACTCATGTTTTGTAGTACCTCCTATAATGTTGAAATTATTATAACATACAATCAAATGATTGTCAAGGGGTATTTTGAAATTTTTTCAAGAAATTTGATTGTTATTTATTTGTCAATCTGCTGAAAAGGAGTGAAAATCTTCCTTGACATTTTATATATTTTATGATATACTGCAGTTAATACGGAATATCTTTGCAGACGAGCGTAATAAGGTCTGCGAAAAACGGAGGTTACTATGAAAACGATGCAGAAACTTTTATGTATGACGTTGCTGCTGACTCTGCTGATTCTCTTAGTTGCCGCCTGCACGGGCAATGAGGACAAGGCGCCCGATGCGGTGGAGTTGATCGTGGCGGCGGAGAAGGCAAGCGAATATGTGCTGGTCTATCCCCAGAATGCAACTAGCGCCGAGATCAAGGAATACAAGGACTTCAGCTCGAAGCTGAGAGAGGTGACTTGGGTATTCTTTGAAATGAAGACCGATGCAGAGCCGCCCGCAGAGGGAGCAAAGGAAATCCTTTTGGGACAGACTAACCGTCCCGCATCTGCAGAGCTCTACACTAAGATGGGTGAGAATCAGATCGGCTTTTTGGTAAAAGACGAGCAGATTGCCATCGGCGCAAGCTACAAGGACGGTTTTTCTACGGCGGCAGATGAATTTCTCTCTCGCTACGCCAAGGACAACGCCGTGAAGGTGATGTCGAATCTCTCCCTGCGCATCCAATGCGAGATGGGCATCGGTTACCAGAAGGTGTCCAACACCCGTGACATCGGCGGCGACGACCCTTGGGTAGTAGAGCACAATGGCTCCTACTACTACTGCTGGAGTGAGGGCGGCGTGAAGGTTGCCAAGATAGAGAGTCTGGACAAGATCGAGAAGAAAAACGGAAAGCAGGTCTTTTCCAGCGGCAGCAGCTTCCATAATATATGGGCGCCCGAACTTCACTACATTGACGGACAGTGGTACATCTACGTTGCCATGTGCTGGAACTCCACCGAAAACGCCGACCATCGGATGTTCGTTTTAAGAGGAACGACGCAGGATCCCACCGACCCCTTCCGCTTTGTGGGACAGGTGAAGGAATCCAGCGACTGTTGGGCAATCGACCAGACTGTATTCCAGTACAAGGGCGAGCTCTACACCGTGTGGTCGGGCTGGCCCAGCAAGATCGACGGACAGCAGAATCTCTATATCGCCCACATGAAGAATCCCACCACCATCGACAGCGACCGCGTGCTGATCTCCACTCCCTCCAAGAGCTACGAGCTGGTGACCACCGGCCCTTCTGTCAACGAAGGACCTGCGGTGCTGGTGAAGGATGACCGCGTGATCGTGGTCTATTCGGGCAACGGAAGCTGGACCGACGATTATCTCATCACCGCCATTTACTGTGATGACGGCGATTTGTTAAATCCCAAATCATGGACGAAATTGGATAAGCCGCTATTAAGCAAAGGAAACAATACCTTCGGTCCCGGACATTGCTCCTTTACCACCGCATTGGACGGCTCGCTCTGGATGGCCTATCACGCAAACATTGCATCGGGCACAGGCTGGAACGGCAGAAGCGTGCGGATTCAGCCGGTAGAGTGGAAGGACGGACTGCCTTATCTGGGCGGTGTGCGGACTTCTGTGAATCTGCCCGTATGGAAGCTGATCCCCACCAAGGAGATCACCGATTAAGAAATCTTAAGGAGATAAAATAAAATGAAACGATCGATTGCAATGGGCGCGATGGCTTTGGCGCTTCTCATGCTGGCAGGCTGTAAGGCACAGCCTGCGGCGGCGACCACTACCGTTCCCGATCCGTGGAAGGAAGAAGTTCCCGCTACACTCCCTTATTCGGTATTCACCGAGCATAAGGCGGGGGATAAGATCTTTACCGGTCACGAATGGACCGGAAAATCTGCCACCGGTATCAACGGTACCTCGAAAAATCAGGCGGAGGTAGTTTCGGCAAACCGCATGGACTACCACACCTCGGAAACCTTGATGTATCAATCGGTGGAGGAGGCTCGTCAGGGCGCTGTCAATTACCAGTACGAGCGCTCCGACTACTATCAGCTTCTCACCGGTGAAGGGAAGAGCTGGAAGCTGGCGGTTTACGAAAATATCAACGATGCCAAGAAGGCGGGGGTATACGATCAGTTCTACACCACCGACTACGATATGGCATCCGCGCCTCAGTATGCAGGTAGTAATACGGTAGGCACTTACCAGACTGCCTACTATGGCGGCTTCAAGGACGTCACCCTTCCTGCATCCTGGCAGACCCAAGGCTTTGACTTCCCCATCTATTCCAACACCAGTTACCCTTGGTCGGCGTATAAGAACGGCACGGTGCGTCTGCCCAACGCCCCCACGGGTACCAATCCCGTAGGCTTCTACCGTACTACCTTTACGGTGGACGAAAGCTGGCTGAAGGGTGACCGCTCCACCTACATTGCCTTTGGCGGTGTGGAGAGCTGTTACTACGTGTGGGTCAACGGCTATCAGGTAGGCTATGCCGAGGGTAGTTACGATCTGTCTGAGTTTGACCTCACCCCTTACCTCAACTATGACGGCTCGGAAAACGTGCTGGCGGTGATGGTGCTCCGTTGGTGCGACGGCAGTTATTTCGAAAATCAGGACTTCCTGCGTTTGGCAGGCATCTTCCGTGACGTGTGGCTCTACTCCACCCCCGGTGTGCAGATCTACGACTATACCGTGACCACCGATCTGGATAAGACCTATACCGACGCTACCCTGAAACTCTCCATGGATCTCTTCAACAAGACCATGGAAACCATCCCCGGCAAATTCTCGGTGGATGTGAAGCTCTTTGACGCAGAGGGCAACAATCTCTTTGCTGCCGATCCTCTGACCGTGTCCATGTCGGGTGAGCTGGCATCGGGCAAGATAGAAGCGCTCAAGGTGAGCAGAGAAGTGAAGAAGCCTCATCTGTGGTCGGATGAGGATCCCTATCTTTACACGCTGGTGCTGTCCCTCTACGATGCTGACGGCAATTACTACGGCTCAATGGCACAGCAGTTGGGATTTAGAGAGCTGACCTTTACCAAGACCATCTCTAATTACGCCAACAATACCAAATACGGCGATGTTCTCTTAAACGGCAAGAAGATTCTCCTGAAGGGTGTCAACCGTCACGATACTCAGGGTACTACGGGTAAATATGTGTCCCGTGAGACCTATCAGAAGGATAT
>JAZRIH010000042.1:0-4037 GCA_045645175.1 Eubacteriales bacterium
TTACAGTTGCAATGCACTCAGCGATTCCCACAAGGGCATTCTCTTGATTACCTGCGGACTCAGCCGTGAGCGCTTGCAAGAAGCGGAGGAAGCAATCTTCGGGCAGCTGCACGCCCTTGCCGACGGTAACTTTACCCGCGAAGAATTCGACTCTGCCAAGCGTTGGCTCATTGGCCGTTATCCCATTTTGGAGGACAGTCCCATTGCTTTGGCAGGATGGTATTTCAGCCGCTCTCCCCTTGTGCTGGGCGACAGCCCCCAAACGGAAGCCGCCAAGATCGCATCCCTCACCCCCGATGACGTGATGCGTGCCGCCAAGAAGCTCTCTCCCGACACCGTCTACACCTTACTGGACGGATCCCGATTCCAAAAGGAGGTGCGCCATGAAGCCAACTGAGTTGTCTTCTCTGTCTACGCAGATACATCCTCTCACCGATGAGTGCGCCGTCACCTTCACCCACACCTCGGGATTGACCGTCTGTGTTTTGAACAAGCCCCTCCACACCTATTACGCCCTCCTTGCTACGCCCTTCGGTGCCATTCACCGCAATGTGAAGGTGGACGGTAGAAAAATCACCCTCCCCGACGGCACTGCCCATTTTTTGGAGCACAAACTTTTTGACTGTCCCGACGGAAGCGATGCCTTCGGGCAATTCGCCGCACTGGGCTGTGATGCTAACGCATTCACCACTTATCTTTACACCGCTTGTCTGTTCGACTGTACCGATCAATTTGAGGAAGGTTTGGAAACCCTCCTGCGATTTGTTACTACCCCTCATTTTACTAAGGCAACGGTTGCCAAGGAAATGCCCATTATCGGAGAGGAGATCAGCGCTGACCGCGATACCCCTGCCGAGCTCCTTTACAATGACATTCTGAAGGCGATGTATGTAAAGCACCCCGTCAGACGTCACATTTTAGGCAGCCGCCGATCGATCAGCAAGATTACCCCCGATCTTTTGAATCTTTGCCACGATGCGTTTTACCACCCCTCCCGCCTGACACTCTGTGTATCGGGAAAAGTTACCCCCGAAACAGTTTCGGCGGTGTGCGACAAGGTATTCCCTCCGTCTGCTCCACTTTCTCCGCCTCCTACTGTTGAGTTTGTACAAGCGGACGAACCGATTTCGGTATGCAAATCCCGATCGGTACGGAAAATGCGTGTTTCTCAGCCTACCATTGCGCTGGGCATCAAGCTGCTTCCCACTCCCGAAGAGAACATCCCTCAAACTGCCGCCGCACTGGAGGTGCTGGGCTGTCTGCTCTTTGGCGAAAGCAGCCGTCTGTCCCACAAGCTGTACAAAGACGGAATGATCTCATCCCCCCTTTCCTTTGAGGCAACCTTCAACCAATCCTTCGGGCATCTCATCGTATTTGCTAACACCGACTATCCCGATGAGGTTCTCTCCACCTTGCAAAGCGCACTCAGCGAGTTCACCTCCTTCGCCAACGAAGATTTTCTTCGGTACAAGCGATTGGAGTTGGGGGATCTCTTCCAATCCATGGACTCCACCGAGGAGTACGCATCCGATTATCTTGCTCACCGTTTGGAGGGCAGTGATCTGTTCACCTACGCCGACAAGTTGGCATCCCTTACCCCCGAAACAGTTACGGCACTTGCTCGCCGTCTGCAAAATCCCCAAGCACGGGCAGAAGCGTTGATACTTCCTTACGCCCGTCAACGAAAGGAACACTAATCATGCATAAACTGCACAAGATCTCATTTCCCGGTCTTGGAATCGGTGAGTTCACCATTGATCCCACCGCAATCCAACTGGGCGACCGTCCCATCGCATGGTACGGTATCATCATTACATCCGCTATTGTTTTCACCGTTTTCTACATCTATTTCCGCGGCAAACGCAAGCATCTGATTCTGGATGACCTCATCGACCTTGCCTTCTTCACCGTAATCCCCGGCATCATCGGCGCAAGAGCCTACTACGTTTTCTTCGACTGGCAAAAAGACCCTTCGGGATACACCTCTTTCATTGACGTGATCGCCATCTGGAACGGCGGTATCGCCATTTACGGCGCACTCATCGGCGGTGCAATCGGCTGTCTGCTGGCACTTCGCTGGAAAAAGATCCGCATCCCCGCCTTCTTCGACATCCTTGCTCCTGCAGTACAAATGGCGCAGGCCATCGGCAGATGGGGCAACTTCTGCAATGCAGAAGCCTTCGGCGGTGCAACCACCTTGCCTTGGAGAATGCGACTGGAATGTGTTGATCACTATTGCCGCGACATCGGTATGCACGGTATTGAAGTTCATCCTACATTCTTCTACGAATCCTTTTGGAATGTGCTGGGCTTTGTCCTTCTGAATATCTACTCCAAAAAGAAGAAATTCGACGGCGAGATTCTCTTCCTTTACATGGGCTGGTATGGCGCAGGCAGAGCGGTGATTGAGGGTCTGCGTACCGACTCCCTCTATCTGGGTCCCATTCGTATTTCTCAGCTGGTAGGCATTCTTTGCGTACTCGTTGCCCTTTCTGCACTGATCTATTTCTATTTTATCAAGCGTCTGCGCACCGTTGCCGATTGTCTGTATCTGCCCGAGGCAAAAAATCACCCTGACAATCTTGCTAAGAAAGCGGAAACCGCATCTGCAAAAAATTCCGCAGTTAAAGCTGTTGAAGCAACCAACGAATCCGACAACTCAAACGAAACCGAGGAAAAATAACCATGGCACGAATCATTGACGGCAAAGCCATCGCTGCAAACGAGCGCATTCGCATCAAAGCCGAAACAGAAGCGATGACGATGCAGCATGGGATCACTCCCGGACTTGCAGTAATCATTGTAGGCGAAAACTCTGCCTCACAGGTGTATGTCCGCAACAAGCAGAAAGCTTGCGCTGAAGTTGGTTTTCTCTCCCACACATATGCATTGCCCGGTTCTACTACCCAAGCAGAGTTGAATGAACTGATTGATCAGCTCAATGCCGATCCCGCCATTCACGGCATCCTTTGCCAGCTTCCCCTTCCCGACCATCTCAGCGACAGCGAAGTCATCGCTCGCATTTCCCCCGAAAAAGACGTGGATGCATTTCACGTACAAAATGTAGGCAAGATCATGCTGGGAGATTATGATTATCTTCCCTGCACTCCTGCAGGCGTTATGGTTCTGCTGAGAGAATCGGGCATTGAGATCGACGGCAAGGAATGCGTTGTGCTGGGCAGAAGCAATATCGTGGGCAAGCCCATGGCAATGCTTCTTCTGCAGGCAAACGGAACTGTATCCATCTGCCACTCCCACACCAAAGATCTGGCTGAGGTTACCAGACGAGGCGATATTTTGGTGGTTGCCATCGGCAAAGCCAACTTTGTCACCGCTGATATGGTGAAGCCAGGTGCAGTAGTCATTGACGTGGGCATGAATCGGGACGAACACGGAAAGCTCTGCGGCGACGTAGACTTTGCTTCGGTTGAACCCATCGCATCGGCGATCACCCCCGTCCCCGGCGGCGTTGGTCCCATGACGATTACGATGCTCCTTCACAACACTCTTACCGCCGCAAAGAAGACGATCGGCTGCTAAATATCCGATTTCCCGGCAACACACCTACTATTCTCTGCAAAATCGCTCAGTTTGCACTCATTTGTCAAAAAAACACGCTAAAAAAAAGCAAAAAAATGCAAATTGGCTATTGACATTCCCACACGGTTATGGTATACTATTAACTGCCGCATGATGCCCGGTCGTAAGCGCGCTGCTTTTGCGTCGCGCAAAAGCAAACCCACCGGATTCAGCGAGTTTTGTACCCGATAGAGGTACGATCAGAAAGGATGGTGCTTTTCATGTTCGCAATTATCGAAACAGGCGGAAAGCAGTACAAAGTAAGCGAAGGCGACGTAGTTTTCATTGAAAAACTGGAAGTCGAAGCAAACGAAACCGTTACATTTGACAAGGTTCTTATGGCTGATAAGGACGGCAACCTCACCGTTGGCGCTCCCTACATCGCAGGCGCAAGCGTTTCTGCTACCGTTGTAAAGAACGGCAAGGGCAAGAAGATCTATGTCCTGAAGTACAAGGCT
>JAZRIH010000043.1:0-15128 GCA_045645175.1 Eubacteriales bacterium
AAATCGACGAGGATATGGATGAGATCGACGAGGAATTCGACGATGAATAATATCACTCTCCAGGAGATCGCATCCCGACTGCTGAACGCTCCCCGTATTCTCCTTCTCTCCCACACCTCCCCCGACGGCGACACCGTGGGCAGTGTCACCGGTCTTGCCCGCGGACTGAAGCTCTGCGGCAAAGAGGTAGTCTGCCTGTGCGATATTCCGATCCCCCAGCGCAATCTCTTTATTTGCGGTGAAGGCGCTTACGTCACCGAATGTGACGTGAAGGAAGACGATCTGGTAGTATCGGTAGACGTAGCATCTCCCCAAATGCTGGGCGGATTGAAAGGTGCATTTGCAGATCGGGTAGACATCCGCATCGATCATCACCAGACTGCTGACAATTTCGCCCCTGACTATTATGTAGATCCCACCGCCGCCGCTTGCGCAGAGATCGTCTACGATCTGCTCTGTCTGCTCCCCTTTGAGTGGTGCGAGGAGGTGGCATCGCCCCTTTATACGGCACTCAACACCGACACCGGCGGATTCCGCTTCTCCAACACCACCCCGCGCACCCACAAAATCGCCGCCGCTCTTATGGAGGCAGGCGCCAACGCGGCTGATATTTGCGAGATTCTCTACGAGAACATCACCTTGGAATCCCTCAGCTCCAACGCGCTCTTCTTGGAAAAGTTGCAGCTTTATTTGGATGGAAAGGTACTCTTCCTGCCCATCACTATGGCTGACAAGGAGCGTTACGGCTTCACAGACGAGAACATCGAGGGCTACGCTACTCTCTCCCGCAAGATTGCAGGGGTTGAGTTGGGCATGGTACTTCGGGAAAAGGACAATGGCGCATACAAGGTTTCCATGCGCTCCCGCAAGAGCGTCAACAGCGCCGCTCTCTGCGCCCTCTTCGGAGGTGGCGGACACATCCGCGCCGCAGGCGCAACCATCGAAGCCGACAGCTTTGAAGATGCTTGCACGAAGCTGCTGGACGGCGTGATGGAGAATATTGTGTTCGAGGGGTAAGTATGCAAGATCGCAATATTTCCGGCATTCTCGTCATTGACAAACCCCAAGGGGTGACCTCCCACGATATGGTGGGACTGTGCAGAAAGCTCTACGGTACCCGCAAGGTAGGCCATGCAGGCACGCTGGACCCCATGGCGACAGGCGTTTTGGTAATGCTCATCGGTCGTGCCGCCAAGGCTTCCGATTTTCTTCTGGAAAAGGTGAAGACCTACCACACCACCCTGCGCTTCGGCATTTCCACCGATACCCAGGACATCACCGGCGAGGTCATCGCTTCTTCGGAGAAGCGCCCCACCCAAGGGGAATTGGAAGCAACTCTTCCCTCTTTCCGCGGCGAGATCATGCAGATCCCCCCCATGTACTCCGCCCTGAAACGGGACGGACAAAAATTGTACGATCTGGCGCGGAAAGGCATTGAGATCGAGCGGGAAGCACGCCCTGTGACCATTTATGGATTGGAGCGCACCGATTTTCGTGCATCCGATTCCCTCACCGAGGCTGATCTCACCGTCACCTGCTCCAAGGGCACCTATATCCGCACCCTTTGCCATGACATCGGCGAGTCGCTGGGCTGTCTGGGCACGATGGCGGCTCTGCGCCGCACCAAGGCGGGTATGTTCACTTTAGAGCACGCGATCACTCCCGATGCGCTCCGCGAAATGAGCGAATCGGAGCGGGACGCCCTTCTCCTGCCCGTGGAGGATGCCTTTGCTGATCTGCCTGCGGTGAAGCTTCCTGCATTCTTTGCAAAGCTTGCTCACTCGGGTCTGGAGATCTATCAGAAGAAGATCGGCACATCTTATCTCGAAGGGACGATGGTGCGATTCTTTGACGAAAACGGCTTCTTCGCTTTGGGCGAGGTCCGTACCTATGAGGACGGTTTAGCAATCAAGCCCATTAAGCAATTTTGAGTTTTTCGTGGGGGAACTTTTTGAAAAAAGTTCCCCCACACCCCTTCAAAAACTTTTTACAAAAAAGCTCGACAAATACTTGTCGGGCGATTTTTATCAATTATTTGAACAATTCCGAAACACTTTATTGCGGCAATGTAAAACCAAACGGGCAAATCTTGACAAATTATCTATTATTCACTATAATAGAATTGAAAGATCCCCCACAGAAAGCGAGGAAATGACATGAAACGAACCCATCACATTACCTGCATCGCCGCCGCACTCTTGTTGATCTTGCTCCTTCCCTTGCTTGCGGGATGCGCCGATCAGGAATATCCCGTCGCATCCCCCGAGATTCCCGAGGGATGGGAGGTTGTCTCCACCGACGAAAACATCACCTATTTGCAAATGAAAGAGGGCAGCGAGGCATATCATTGGAAAAATCTCTATTACTTTCAAGATGTAGTGAATCTGCCTATAGACATGGAGATTCCGGGAAATGCGGAAAACGCCCCCATCAAGCCCGATCAGGACGGCAACGTTTATTTCATCGTTTATTGCGGCCGATTCTATGCCGATAAAATCAACGGAAAGTATCAACTCACCGATGCTCCCGAAGGAGAAGAGGAAATCCGCGAGTACACTTTGCACATGCAAACCGGAGGAGAGAATTGGGTAGGTAGTTTATCGGGGAATGATCTATTTTCCCAGCCTTGGAAGCTCCCTGCGCTTGAGGAATACAACCATCTGCAATTTGAACCTTTGGAATACGACCATTCCGACGGCACTTACGAACCCGTGGCACGGGTCGGTCTTACTCATGCCGTTCTCATCGCATGTCCCTACGATAAGCTGGAAAATGGATGGGAATCACTGATTTTCCGAATTGAGCAGAGTGTTACCGGGGATTCCAATGATACTGCACACTCCTATGGTGCATGGAAGGGCACCGTGTACTTCCGATCGGAGGATGTAGAGGGCGCTGCCAATCCCTTCTTCACCGTGTGGGCAGGCGTGATCTCGCTGGCATTGCTGGCTTGCAGTTTGGTTGTGATGATCCTCACCGCCATATTCAAGAAAAACTGCTTCCTTCATCTGATCCCCATTGTATTGGGAATCATCTACAATATAAGCGTACTGGGGTATCTAATCAAGTTCCCCTCTCCCACCGAATTGGACAGCTTAGTAGTGCAAGCAATTTTCACAATCTTATTCTTCATCATCGCAGGAATTGCTTTGCTGATCATCCGTTTGTTAATTGCTCTGAGCCGACGGATCGCACATAAAGTAAGAGCGAAAGCGAAGTCCTGATTCCATATTCATACTACGCCCAACAGCCCGACGAATACTCGTCGGGCTGTTGGGCTATAAAAAATCGTGCGGCAAGTATTTGCCGCACTCAAAAGAAGTTCTTTGGAAGGGGTTTGGGGAAACCTTTCCTTCAAGAAAGGTTTCCCCTTAAAAATTATACATCCATAATAATGGGCAGAATCATCGGTCTGCGCTTGGTGCGCTGATAGATGAACTTGGACAGATCATCCTTGACCGTGTTCTTGA
This sequence comes from Eubacteriales bacterium, assembly GCA_045645175.1. GTDB lineage: Bacteria > Bacillota > Clostridia > Oscillospirales > CAG-272 > CAKSQF01. The sequence continues at coordinate 3,471 of JAZRIH010000043.1, forward strand.
TCTGGTTCCACTCGTAGTAGCCGCGGTCCAGACATTCATCGATGGCATCGGCGGCAATCTGACGCACCTCATCCATCAGCTCCTCAGACTCACGCACATAGACGAAGCCGCGGGATACGATATCGGGTCCGGACAGAAGTCCTGCGCCGTCAGCAGACATGGCACATACTACCACGATGATGCCGTCCTCTGCCAGATGGCGGCGGTCGCGGAGAACGATGTTGCCTACGTCACCGATACCGTAGCCGTCGATGAGCACCTTGCCTGCAGGAATGGTGCCGTTCCACTTGGCATCAGTCGCGCTGATTTCCAGCACCTTACCGATCTCACCTACGAAAATATTGGTAGCAGGAACGCCCATTGCCTTGGCAATCTCACGATTTGCCGCAAGATGCATATTTTCGCCGTGGATAGGCATGAAATACTTGGGATTGGTCAGCGCCAGCATCAGCTTGATCTCGCCCTGACAAGCGTGGCCGGATACGTGCACTTCTACCGAGTTGTCATGGAACACCGATACATTGCGCTTGGAGAACTCGTTGATGATCTTATCCACCATCTTTTCGTTACCGGGAATTGCAGAAGCGGAGATCACAACCAGGTCCTTGCTGCCCAGCTCTACCTTGTCATGCTCGGCAAATGCCATACGGTAGAGACCCGACATAGGCTCGCCTTGGCTGCCCGTGGTGATAATGGTCACCTTTTCGGGATTATATCGCTTGATCTCGGTCACGTCGATGAGGGTGCCTGCGGGGATGTGCATATAGTCCAGATCCTGCGCCGCACGGACGATATTGGTCATACTGCGTCCGATGACCGCAACCTTTCTGCCGTGTGCCACGCTGGCATCGATAATCTGCTGTACACGGTGCACGTTGGAGGAGAATGTAGCAATTACGATTCGCTTATCGTGGTGAATCGTGAAGATGCTGTCCAAGGAGTTGCCTACTACGCGCTCAGAAGGAGTGTAGCCGGGACGGTCTGCGTTGGTAGATTCACAAAGGAGGAGCTGTACGCCTTCTTTGCCCAGCTGTCCCAGACGGGAGATATCCATGGGCTCGCCCTCGATGGGAGTCAGATCCAGCTTAAAGTCGCCGGTATGGAGGAAAATACCCACGGGGGTATGGATCGCCAGACAGCAAGCGTCTGCGATGGAGTGGTTTACACGGATAAATTCTACCGAGAAGCAACCTGCTTTGACTACATCGCCTGCGCTGACACAGTGAAACTCAGGATCGAAATCCAACCGATGCTCCATGAGCTTATTTTCGATAATACCAAGAGTCAGGCGTGTGCCGTAGATGGGCAGATCCATGGTACGAAGCAGATAGGGGATGCCGCCGATGTGGTCCTCATGTCCGTGGGTGAGGAAGACACCGCGGATGCGGTCAACATTCTTTTCCAGATAGGTAAAATCGGGGATAACCAAGTCGATACCGAACATATCATCATCGGGGAAACCAAGTCCGCAGTCCACCACGATGATATCGTCGTCACATTCAATGACACAAATGTTTTTTCCGATCTCTTCCAAGCCGCCCAAAAAGGCGACCTTTACTTTTTTGTCATTTTTGATTTTTTTTGCCATAACGTATATCCTTTCACAGTTTGTAAATTCAAGTAGGAAAAAGCCTTCGTCGGGAAGGCTTGATGTAAGGGGATGGGAGCATGAAACTGTACATCAAGGCGGTCCTGCACAGTCCTTTGGCTCCCCATATTACACGGTCACTCGAAATCAAATATAGTATAGCACAATTGTGTGAATAAAATCTAAATCAATTGTGTATGAAATGTTAACATGGAAATCGCTTATTTGAGAAAATAAGCAAGAAGAAGTCCGATCGCCTCTAACGCCGCTCCCACAATCAGCCCTGCCCCGAACATCCACCGATGGGTGCCCTTATGCCGACGGGGAGGAACGATCTGCAGCTCCTCCACGATCCGATTGGCTTCGTCCAGCAATGCAGGCAGGGGTGTTTCGATCTGCTCCTCTCTGAGAAGAAAGTGGGCTTCCTCAAACAGCTTGCTGTCACGGCTTTTCACTACCACTACCCGACGGCTTGCGCCCCGCAAAAGAGTCCCCTTCATCGAAACAACTCCTTCAGCGACCGCTTGATCTTGGAAAACTGCTCCACTACCCGAAATTTCAGAGTATAGCGAGGATCCTCGTCCTCGGTGAGCAGGCGGATCTGACTTTTGGAAAATCCGGTTTCCGCCATGGCTTCCTCTGCCCTTGCCGACGATGTGCAGACGGGTGGGAACAAAATACACCACCAATTCTTCCCCTCTGCCGCGCCAATCTTCACCTGCAGAGAGGTGTACTCCCCTTCGGGCAGACGAAGGTGATCGTAGTCACGAGTAGGATAGTATTCACGGGTGAGGGTGATCTTCACATCCTCGTTGCATCCTTCCCTTTCCAGCGTTTCTTTGGCAATTTCGGTGAGATAGGGGATATTTTCCCGCAAAATCGACTCGCCTGCCTCTTTGTCGGGTGCTTTCTCGGTGATCTTTGCCACCTCGTCCAAGAGGGCATCCCGCACGGTGAGCTTCAGGGACTGATCCCTCTCGCTGTCCGATGCCGCTAAAATGTGCAGACGGATGGTCTGATCATAAATCTTCGATGCATCCCGATGGAGTTTCCATCCTCCCACTCCTACTGCCAACAATCCTGCCGCTACAAGGCAGAGCGTGATCTTTCTTCCTTTCATCATACGTACTTGGTTGCTCCTTTATTTGTGATTTGCAAAAGTATCTGACCAAATCGGGAAAGATATTCAGGGAAATGAAAAAAGAACCTCGGCAATTCCGAGGTTCTTTTGAATTGTACAGTAGTTACTGATCAGCATACTCTTCCAAGGAAGGTGTAAGCTCACTCAGATTTTCTGACCAGTCAAACATCCGTCGTAAAAGAGTACCGGATGATATGACATCACAATCGCGGAAAATACGGGACAAATTACCAATCTCGTTGCTCCACGCAACACCAAACTGGGTAGTAGTGGTTCGATGGATCAGATCGATCATCGCCGCTGCATCAGGATCGCGGGTATAGCGTCCCTTCAATGCAGCTTCATAATAGAGATAGGCAACCTTATCGGAGCTGTATGCGCAGAGAAATTCCAAAGCCGCTGCCGCTTGAGGCACCTTTTGACTACCGTAGTAAATACCGAAGATCGTACAGCTTTCGTGAACGCCGGTAATATAGTCTTCCTGCGTTTCGTCATACTTAGGCACAGGAATAATGCAGTATCCATCTTCCATGTCATCCAAATAAGGATCCGCGCAGAACAGTTTATTTACCGTAAAGGCAATCGTACCGTTTGCAAATGCGTTCATGACTGCGCCGGAATCCATATCTTCAAAACGGTAGGAAAAACCACCTATCTTCGCCAAGGTGTTCAGTTTTTGGGAAATATCGATGGTGTGTTGATTGTTGACCGCAATCGCAACCTCACCGGTAGCAGGATCTGTATAGGTATACACCGCTCCTGCGCCATACGCCATTCCATCGATTATATCGTTGGCTTCCCAACCAAACCCAATCGTATCCTGGGCATCGGGCTCGCCTTCCACATCCCCGCTGTCTTCATAGCATCTTGCCGCCATTTCGATAAGCAGATCCAGTGTCCACTTCCCCTCCTTGGCAATATCATAGATCGAACCGTAGTATGCATCCAATTTTTCCTTGTAAATTGCATCGTTTACATAGGTACAGTAGGCACCACCGATATAGCGAAGAGCCATATCACCGGTAATCCAATAGTATGCGCCCTTGTAAGACATGGCATCATTGTATTGTTTTGCCCAATAATCTGCTTCCAAGTCGATATAATCGGCATTTTGAGATGCCAAATCCTTCAGATTCAGCAAATAGCCCTTCTTTGCCAAGCTAATACCGTAATACTGATATCCGGCAAGAATATCCCAATCGGCAAGACCGGTAGCCACACTATTCCCGAGATAGGATTCCATATTGTTAATTCCGTCGGTTGCAACAATATCCAATTCCAAGCCCAATTGTTCCTTCAGTCGCGCATCCCTCGCACGAGTTGCCACGTCCACATCGGATTCATTCAGCATATCCGTTTTCAGAGAGCGTTGCGTCAAATCTCCGCTCTGCCCTTCCGTATACAGAACCGAAAGAATGCGATCTTCTTCATCCAAATCAACAAAGGTCTCCGCCTTCCCTGCTACAGTCGTCGTTTGCATGGTAGTGGTCGCCGTTTTCTGCTCATCCGTAACGGTGGTGGATTGTGGGGTTTGATTGCATGCTAATAAAAGAGAACCCATTAGCAATCCCGCCAGAATCAGCGACAGCGTTTTTCGAATCGTATTCATTCGTACACATCCTTTCTTGTGTTCGCTTCAAACAGCGAACAATGTTCCTTTTTTCAGTATATCACATGAGGAGAATTTTGTCAAGCAAATACGACCTTCCGAAGAAGGTCGTTTCAATATGTATAGGATTCTATCTTTACTACGCCACGAAATACTTCCGCAAGATCCGCAGGGCTGGGTTGCCATTTTGATACTTGCAGACAAACAGGGGATACACGCCCGATTCAATGTCTTCCTCGCTGTATCGATTGGAGTCGATGTGGAGTTTCCTATCGCCAATCCGCACGAGAATCGGATGAGCGGTGCTGTTAAAGATAATCATAGTAGCTCTTATCCGGCAGGATGGGAATTTGCTTAAACACATCCGCCCGTTTGAACTTGCTGAAACTAATCACAATACCCCCTACGCAAAGGATGGGCACAAGAATGATAAACAGCAACTCCAACACGTCTTCTTTGGATGCACCATTTTCACGGAAGAAATCCAACAGCATACCTGCCAAAACACATCCGCCTACTGCGACAATCATGTTTCCGATGATACTGCCGATCAATCCCACATAGAAGTTGCGGGTCATCTTTTTGCTCACCGAGTTATCCAGATAACCGTCCTGACGGTGGGTCAGTTCACCGTTATCCACCAGCACGTCAAAACGAAGCTGCTCATAAAACTCGGAAGGAATGGTCACCAGCTGTTCTTCGGTTTCTCTGATACAGACCTTGGTGTCTTTGCGCAGATTCAAGAGGGCGGTCATTCCCAAACAAATATAAGTAGTGCCTCTGCTATGGCGCCCACCTCCGGAATATTCAGTAGTGATCAGCCGATCCTTGCGATCTACTTTATGTAAGCGGATGAAATATTCCCCCGAGGGGATTTTCAGCTCCAGCTCGCTGTCCCGCTCCATGCGGTAGGTTTTGTCACCCAAGGTAATGATAACGGGGTTATCTACGGTATTATAGATCATCATAGTGTCAAGTCCTCCTGATTGGGGAGATTATAGATAATCGTAGTCTGCTTTGGTAGGCAATAGGGGAAGATTCTTCAGCTCTTTCACCTTGCGGAGTTTGCAGAGGTCATAGATCAGACAAATAGCGAAGAAAATCGGCAGGAAGATGTAACCGAGTGCGGCTTTTATATTTGCAGTAATATAGAATTTTCCATTACTGCTCAGCCAATATAACAGGAGCGCAATCGCCGCAATACACAACAGATTACAAAAAAAAGTAAAACCGATCTCCCAATAAACGCTTCGAATCAGTTTTTGGCGAGTCAACTCATCCACACAGCCATCCTTGCGTTGAGTCAGCTCACCGTTTTCCACGGTTAAATCGAAGTTTTGCGTAAAATACCGTTCACTGGAAACTTTGAATAACAGCCTATCGGCGTAGACCTCACGGATGTACAGCTTGGTATCCCGACGCATCCGAAGAAGTGCCGCCACACCGTAACAGATCACAGTAGAGTTACAGTGTTCATCGACTGCCATTCCGGCTGTTCGTTTCCACTTGCCTCTGTGCAGATCCACGTGAGTGGCAGGATACACGTCCGTCTTGAATTTTCGCAGAGGCTCGTCGGTACGCGGATCCAACTTATAAATTTGGAAATAATACTCCCCCGAGGGGATCTTCACTTCTAGCTCGCTGTCCCGCTCCATGCGGTAGGATTTATCACCTAAGGTCACAATGATCGGATCATCGACCGTATTATAGATCATCATAGTGTCAAGTCCTCCTTGTCAAATCTGTTTCTGCACGCTCTTGTATTCGTCGTAGAAGCGGAAATAGGGACAGCGGTTCTTTTTGCCCTGAATCATGGATGCGTATTCGTCCTCGTCCAGATTCATCATGCAAACCTCCATTTGAAGCTCCTCGTCATAGTCAAAATAGAGGCAATTCTCACATTTCGCTTCCTGTTTTACGTTAGTTTTCTTCTTTTCCATGGATCATTCCCCCTTTTTAGTCTTTGACGATGATGCCCAGCCGTCTTGCGATGCCTACGGCTTGAAGGGCATCGATCTTGGCCCCTCTGAGTTCGGAGAGATTGTCGGAGAGCACCACACCGTCCAAACTGCTATCCGCAAGATCCATTCCTGACAAGAAGGTGCGGCGAAGCTCTGCACGGGTGAGGTCGCAGGTTCGGAAGGCAAAACGAATGAGCTTGCACTCGTTCATAAATCCCTCCCGCAGATCGCAGCCGATCATCGCTCCGCCCTTCCACTTGCATCGGGAGAGGTCGCCGTAACGCATGATGCAATCGGTAAAGGTGGTATCCACCAAATAGCCGTCGGACAGGCGAATGCCTACCCCCTTCACCGCCGTAGCGGTGCTGTGATCCCAATAGCTCTCGGTAAAATCGCCGCCCGAAAGATCGCAATCGCTAAACTGCACCTCCACAAATTCACTGCGCACAAAAATAGGGCGAACAAATCGGCAGTTTTGGAAGATCACCTTGCGAAAGCGCGTGCCGGTATAATTGCCGCACTCAACGGTTTGACCCTTGATGATGCAGTTTTCCACTACTTCCTCAATGAGGACATCGGGCAAATGATACTGTTTCGGTTGAGATTTGGGATTCATGGACTCCTGCGCCTCCGTTGATTCTTAATTGTATGTTGTATCTATATTTTAACGCACAATCAAATGATTGTCAATTGAGTGATATTATAGTTTACAATTTATTCACAGAAACAGCCTATCCGGAAGGATAGGCTGCTTGGTTTAATTCGGTTAATTCTTTTCAATATAGCCCTTTGCACACAGCAGCTCTGCGATTTCTACCGCACCGCCTGCCGCGCCTCTCAGGGTGTTGTGGGAGAGACCCACGAACTTGTAATCGAATGCGCTATCCTCTCTCAGTCTGCCGATTGAGATACCCATGCCGCCGTAGAGGTCGCGATCCAGCGCCGCCTGAGGACGGTTTTCTTCCTCAAAATAGGTGAGGAATTTTTCGGGTGCAGAGGGCAGACCCAGCTTCTGAGGCTCGCCAACATAGTTGTTCCAAGCATCGATGATCTCTTCCTTCGTAGGCTTGGTCTTGAAGTTCACGAACACAGCAGCGGTATGACCGTCGGTTACGGGCACACGGATGCACTGGGTGGTGATCAGAGGTGCTGCCGCTTTCACGATCGCGCCGTCCTTTACCTCGCCCCAGATACGCAGAGGCTCCTGCTCGCTCTTCTCTTCCTCGCCGCCGATGAAGGGGATCACGTTGTCGATCATCTCGGGCCATTCGTTGAAGGTCTTGCCTGCGCCGGAGATTGCCTGATAGGTGGTGGCTACCACGAGGGTAGGCTCATACTGCATCAGAGCATTGAGTGCGGGAACATAGCTCTGGATGGAGCAGTTGGGCTTTACAGCAACGAAGCCCTTCTTGGTGCCCAGTCTTGCGCGCTGATGCTCGATAACCTCCAGATGCTCGGGGTTGATTTCGGGAATCACCATGGGCACGTCGGGAGTCCAACGGTTTGCGCTGTTATTGGATACTACGGGAATCTCGGCTTTTGCGTAAGCTTCTTCCATAGCAAGGATTTCATTTTTCTTCATGTTGACTGCGCAGAATACGAAATCAACCAGGGGCTTTACCGCCTCGATGTCTTCAGAGTTCATTACAATCATCTTTGCATATTTTTCAGCAACAGGGGTGGACATTTTCCAACGTCCCTCTACTGCTTCGCTATATGCTACACCTGCGCTGCGGGGACTTGCCAGCAGTGCGGTTACTTCAAACCAAGGGTGATTTTCCAGAAGGGTCAGAAAACGCTGACCTACCATGCCGGTAGCGCCGATGACGCCGACTCTGTATTTCTTTTCCATATCGGTATACCTCAAAATTAAATTGACTGTTTTCTCGTTTGGTAAACGAATGCGATTTATAAATTAATTCTTTTAATTTCTATTCCAAAAGGATGCTTCATTATAGCATTGAATCGTCTTTTTGTCAATCCTTTTTCACAAAGGCAAAAAAGAATATTTCACAAAAAATCTTCTTTTTTTTCCAGCAACCTTGACAAGCGAAAAAATCTGTGGCATAATATATGAAATGGGATTATTCTCAGGAGGTACCAATGGCAAACAGTATGACCGCTTTCGGCAGAGCCGTTAAAGCCGTGAACAATAAAAATATTACGGTGGAGCTGAAAAGCGTCAACAGCCGCTATCTGGATCCCACCATCAAAATTTCCCGTCCCTATTCTTTTTTGGAAGAAAAGGTGAAATCCAAACTGAGTGCATCCATCACCCGCGGTAAGGTGGAGATTTATGTGGGCATCGATCAGATCGGCAGCCCCGACACCCACATTGCGCTGGATCGCCCTTATCTGGAAAATTATCTGGCTGTTCTGCAAACTCTGAAGGAACGCTATAATTTGAAAGACGATATTTCTGTGATGCAGGTTGCTCAGAATAAGGAGATCTTTACCGTAGAACGTCCCGAGGTGGACATGGAAGCCGTTTGGGCTGACGTTGCCCCCGTTGTGGACGAGGCAATTGCCGGATTCATCGCCATGCGTCATGCAGAGGGCGAGCGTCTGAAGACCGATCTGATGCAGAAAAAGGCGCATCTCATGGAACTGGTTGCCATCGTTGCAGAGGCAAGCCGCCGCTCGGTAGAAATCTACCACGACCGTTTCCTTGCCCGTCTGAGACAGATCATCGGCGATCTGTCGGTTGAGATCGACGAGAGCAGAATCCTCACCGAATGTGCTATCTACACCGATAAGGTTGCCATCGACGAGGAACTGGTTCGTCTCTCCTCTCATTTTACCACCTTCGACGAGATCTTCCGCTCCGAGGAGCCCATCGGCAGAAAGCTGGACTTCCTCCTGCAGGAAATGAACCGCGAAACCAACACCATCGGCTCCAAGTGCATTGATGCGGACATTGCCAAGGTTGTTGTGGAAATGAAGAGCGAGCTGGAAAAGATCCGCGAACAGATCCAGAACATCGAATAAGGGAGTTCCCATGGCTGCAAAATTTGTAAACGTAGGCTACGGAAATCTCATTGCCGTAAATCGGATCGTCACCGTCGCATCCCCCGATGCTGCACCCATCAAGCGTCTGGTGCAGGACGCCCGAGATGCCGGCGTGGTCATTGACGTATCCTGCGGCAAAAAGACCCGCTCGGTGATCGTCACCGACAGCCGTCATGTAATTTTATCCTCTTTAGAGCCTGATGCTCTGGGAATTTTATTAAACCAAGAAGACTGATTTGGAGGAATTATGGACTTATCAGATAAAGGCATATTGCTTGTGATCTCCGGACCTGCAGGCACCGGAAAAGGAACTGTTGTCAGCAACATCCTGGCACGCTCCGATGACTTTGCCCTGTCAGTATCCGCTACCACCCGTGCGCCCCGTTACAACGAGGTCGACGGCGTGCAGTATCACTTTCTTACCCGCGCCCAATTCGAACAGAAGATCGAAGACGGACAGATGCTGGAATATGCCGAATATGTGGGCAACTACTACGGTACGCCCAGAGAACGAGTAATGGAAATGCTGGAAACCGGCACCAATGTTATTTTGGAGATCGAGGTTGTGGGTGCAATGAAGATCAAGCGCCTGATTCCCGATGCGGTGACCGTACTTCTGCTTCCCCCTGATTTTAAAACATTGGAAGAAAGACTGCGTGGCAGAAAGACCAATACCGAAGAGGACATTCAGAATCGTCTGCAGCAGGCGAAGCTGGAAATCGGTAATTTCGCAAGTTATGATTACATCGTGATCAATGAAGACGGTGCCAGCGATGATGCCGCTCTCCAAATCATTTCTATTGTAGACGCAGAGCGTCACCGCACTATGCGTAATCTTCACATTCCTGCCGACTTTTTGGCAGACTGACTTCAGCACATAAATAAGGAGTAATATATTATGATTAAGCCCTCTGTGGAAGAATTGACTCAAGGTAAATTCAATCGCTTCACTCTGGTTCTGGCAACTGCCAAGAGCGCTCGTCTGGTTACCGACGAATATCTGGAACAGCGTCAGAAAGCACAGCAGATGATCGAGCACAAGGAAACCGAAAAGTCCATCAACGCTCTGATTCCCAAGGAATACAGAGATGACAAGGCAGTAAAGACCGCTATCCGCCGCCTGTACGAAGGTGACTATGTGGTTCACAATGCCCCCAATTCCGACGGCACCATTGCCCAAGAGACCGCTTCTGCGGAAGATTCTTCTGCCGACGAAGCATCGGTAAACTAAATCGCATTTCATCATCAGCGATTCGGGCCTACGGTCCGAATCGTTGTTTTTCATTTGCAGAATTCATAAGGAAAGGAGTATCCTGCCATGGCATTTTCCACCGCTCAGGTCTATCTGATGGGCACGGTCTACGCCATCGACCAACTGTACGATTATTATATTCCCAAAGAGTTGTCCGGGCGCATCAAACGAGGCCAACTGGTTTTGGTTCCCTTCGGAAAAGCCAACCGGAAGATGACCGGCATCGTCTATTCCATCGGAAGCGTGGAAGAAACCGACCGCTACAAACCGGTTTTATCGGTACGGGAGGATGTACTCCTCACTGATGAAGAACTGCGACTGGCACTGTTCATCAAGGAACAGACCTTCTGTACCATCGGCGATGCCATTCGCGCTATGCTCCCCCCTGCTCTGCTCACCGGCTCATCTGAACGATATTTCCCCTTAAAGGAAGCCGAGGACGCTGCCCCCCTTTCTCCTTCATTTCGCTATGTATTTGCCGACATCCTCCGTGTGCCGGGCATCACCTTGGAAACCCTTCGGGAATCCCATGGCGACGAGGTGAAGGATATCCTGCGCGTACTGATACGGGACGGATTTGTGGAAAGCAAGGTTCAACTAAAATCCCCCACCAATATTGTATTCGAGGAGATTCTCACTCTGACCGACGATCTTGCTCGCATTACCGATGCCAAGGAAGGTCCCAAACGGCTGAAGGGTGAACGGCAGGTAGCTTTGCTGAATTATTTGGAGCAAAACGGCTCTGCACCGTTGTCGGTGCTTAAACAAGAGCTCAAGATCACCTCCGCACAGGTCAAAGCCCTGTCCGATCGGAAGCTGATCACCGTCACCCGCAAGGAGCTTCACCGACTTCCCTATCAGATCGATCGAGAAGCCCCCTCCGATGAGATAAAACTCACCGATGAGCAAACGGCCGCCCTGGGCGTAATCGAAGAAGATATTTGCAGCAATGAGCCCCGCGCAATTCTGCTTCACGGCATCACGGGCAGCGGCAAGACCATGGTCATCAAAGCCGCCATCGACCGTGTCCTGGAACGGGGACAGCAGGTGATTTTGCTGATTCCCGAAATCTCCCTGACTCCGCAAACGGTGTCCATC
>JAZRIH010000044.1:0-3725 GCA_045645175.1 Eubacteriales bacterium
CGAAGCCCAGCTTCAGTGCAAGACGAGCAACGGAAAGATCCGTGGTCTTGGTGCCATCTACCAGAATCTCACCGGTAGTGGGGTGCAGAAGACCGGTAAGGTTCTTCAGCAGAGTGGACTTACCTGCGCCGTTCTGGCCGATGATAGCCACGAACTCGCCCTTTTCGATGGTAAAATTAAGGCCGCGGAGAGCGGTAAAACCGTTAGGATAAGTGAAAGTTACATTCTTTACTTCTACTGCGTGACTCATTTAACCACCACCTTTGCAAAATGCTTGTTGAGATATTCGATACCTTCTTCCAGAGTAATGGGAAGCTCTTCGGTCATTTCTTCGCCTTCTGCAGCCATAGTCATAGCTACCATGGAGGACTGAGGAGCGGATACCCATGCCTTCTTCAGCGTTTCAATGTCACCGAAAATTTCTCTGGGAGTACCCTGTGCCAGAACTTCACCCTTGTTCAGAACGAGGACGCGGTCTGCAAAGCGGGCGATCTCTTCACTGTTATGGGTGATCATAACGATAGTCATGCCGTAGTAATCCTTCAGCATCTGGATAACACGGAATACTTCGCCGGTACCAACAGGGTCAAGCTGAGAGGTGGGTTCGTCCAATACCATGATATCGGGACCCATGGTCAGTGCAGCTGCGATAGCAACACGCTGCTTCTGGCCGCCGGAGAGCATCGTGGGGGGGCGATCATCGTAACCGGTCATGGTAACAACATCCATAGCCCACTTAGCGCGTTCCTTGATCTTTGCGGGATCCATCTTCAGGTTTTCAGCACCGAAGCAAACTTCGTTGATAACCTTGGTGGTGAAGAGCTGAGTTTCAGGGTCTTCCAGAACTACGCCGACATTCTGAGAAAGCTCGGAGAGCTTATGTTCCTTGGTGTTAAGGCCGTTAACGATAACATCGCCCAGCATCTTGCCGCCCTGGCTGTTGGGAATGATACCGGCCAGGAGCAGAGAAAGGGTGGTCTTGCCGGCACCGTTTTCACCGGTAACTGCCAGGAATTCGCCCTTATCTACGGTAAAGTTAATGTCACGGAGAACATATTCCTTGCCGCGGGGATAACGATAGTACAAACCTTTTACTTCAATTACATGTTCCATGGTTTCCCCTCCTTACAGACCAAGATACTTAAGCCCAAAGAAATTGAGCACGCAGAGAGCAACGATATAGAGAATGATGCATACCAGAGTGGTGATGTCACCCTTGGAATACTTCAGTTCCTGTACATAGGTACGGGTCTTATCGCAGCCGAACGCACGGGCGTCCATAGCAACACCGATAAGCATAGCCTTCTTCATAGCGCCGATTACCATAGGTACTACCAGCGCGGGATAAGCCTTGATCTTATCCATCATCTTACCTTCTTCAAATACCATGGAGCCGCGCAGCTTCTGTGCGTCCATAATGGTATTGACCTGTTCGGTAAGGCTGGGGATCATGTTCAGAGCAGTACTTGCCATATAAGCGATCTTATAGGGAAGACCCAGCTTAACAAGACCAACAGACATGGTGTTAACATCGGTAGTCATGAGGAACAGGGGCATGATCAGGATCAGGGTGATGAGGCGATAGCTCAGAACGAGACCGTATTCAACACCTTCCCAATACACGGTACCTGCGCCACCGATCAGGGGGATAAATTCGGGAATGATGGGATCCAGCAGAACGATCGTACCGTCCTGGAAGATTGCCTGCATCAAGGTAATAACAGCCATAAGGCCGATCATCAGCTTAATCAAACCAGCGATTCTGGAGAAGGGAATCTTTGCAAGGAACCAAAGACCAACTACAGGGAAGAAAATCAGGGAGATAACGAGGAAGCTCTTGGTAGTAAAGATAAATACACTGAAGAGCAGGAAAGCAATGATCTTCACGCGAGGATCAAGCTTATGCACCGGGGATTTAAGATCCAAAAATTCAATTCCAGCCATTTGAATTCTCCTTCATAATGCTTAGCTTAAATTGCGAAAGGGGACGGCCATAAGCCGTCCCCTTTGCTTATGTATACTGTGTATAAGCGGTTTTTTGCTATAGGAATTAGTCGTTCTTCTTAGCAGCAGCTTCTGCAGCCATCTTAGCGTCGAGGTCGTCGCTCTTTTCTTCGCCGTCGTAGTCAGGACCAACATAAACAGAGATCTTGGGCAGACCAATCAGCAGGGGAGTACCAATGATAGCGGAAGCGATGGAGAAGATTACACGTTCAAAGGGAGACAGCCAAACCATCATGGTGTTGAGCAGTTCGGAAGGAATGTCCATCATGATGAGCATCAGAACGTCACCAACTGCAACGCCTACGATGTAGCAGGGGAATGCGATCAGAGCCAGACCGAGAACGCGCTTAGCACCACCCTGGTCGAACAGCTTACCGCCAACGATGCCGCCGATGGGAGCCATGATCAGACCGCTGCCGAATACGCCGCAAGCGAAGATCCAAGCTTCACGGCCCTGGGGGAATACACCGAACCAGATAGCAGTGATGATCACCAGCATGATGAAGCCAACTTTCCAGTTCTTTCTGGCCATGTAACCTGCTGCGAAGGTCAGGGACATGTCAGACAGGAAGGTGAAGATGCCGAATACTGCGGTGTGGGGAGCAATGAAGGAGCCGATGATGCCACCGATTGCAACGGTCAGAGCGCCGGTCCAGGGGCCAAACATGATGCCGGCCAGGGGAGCCAGAGCGGAACCGATACTAAAGGTACCACCGGTACCAAACATGGGGAAGGTGGGAAGCAGACCAGATACAGAGATCAAAGCGGCCCATACAGCAATCATTGCAGGATGCACTTTCGGATACTTAGCCAGTTCTTTCTTCATAAAAAATTCCTCCTCTTTCTTGTTGCTTACACTTTTACCGATTATTACCACGGGTAAGCTTCGTTTTGGTAATCCTGACCCGTTTTAGTGAACTTGTGAAAACAACGAATGCCGTTTTCAGCGTTTTCAGTAGTTTTCAGCATTTTCAACAAACACAAGGTTCTTATCGATGTATGCATTGTACACCGCACCAACAACTATGTCAACAAAATATCTTCGAAAAGCATTTTTCTTGTACAAATGCACAAGAAAAGCCTTCCTGCACAAATGTGCAGGAAGGGAAAACTCGAAAAACCTCGCAGTATCAATGCTTTCCGCTTATATCGCTCTCCAGCACTCCTTATAGGACCGAAAATTTTTGGGCATATTGCAAAAAAGCTCCCGGGCCGTCAAAAGCCCGGGAGCATAAATATTACTCTTTTTGTTGTGCAGCAATACCACCAAAATCTATATCTTGTGTTCCGCCATTGACAGAAATCCCAAAATCCGCTGCCACACTGCTTTGCTCGCGGCGCAGCATGGTTTCCATCACACGGATGTCACTGTCCAGATCCATGGTTTTGGTTTTATAGAGGGAATCCAGCTGGTTTGCAAAGCCTTCCACGATGGTATCCATGGTTTCTTCAATGCTCTGCTTGGCGCGGCGCAGATTTTCACCCTCTACCCCCGCCTCTTCAAACTCGGCATAGGAGTCCAGAAGCTTCTGGGTGGTGGGAAGGTAATAATCCAAAAAGGTTCTGACCCGCTTTTCCTGCTGCGGATCTTTTTCGATCACGCGGAAAATGCGGGCCGTGATCTCTTCCAGCCGGTCGATCTTCTCGGAGAGAATGGGGTCTGCAATGCGGTCATTGGCACGGCGGGTGCTGCGCAGCATGCCAAGTCGGATCGTAGCCAT
>JAZRIH010000045.1:0-10878 GCA_045645175.1 Eubacteriales bacterium
GGCGAAAACTTCGGCGTTTGAGATGGTTTCGCCCTCCTCCTCAGGATATAGTGGATTTAAATTGAACAAACCCATTCCCAAACAATCCTTTCACAAAAAATTTCCCCGAACCGATTGACAAACCCTCCAATCTATGCTACAATAGATAAGCCCACACGCCGGTGTGGCGGAATTGGCAGACGCCCGGGACTTAAAATCCCGTGGGAGTTTTCCCGTACCGGTTCGAGCCCGGTTACCGGCACCACGAAAAGAAACACCTTTCGTCTATCTGACAAAAGGTGTTTCTTTTCAACTTAATCACCCTTGCGCGATTTCATTGAAAAGTTAAAGAATCTGTTGTATAATTGGGTTAATAATTATTTGTTGTTTCTCATCTCAAAAAGAAATAGCAGGAGGCGTTACATGACTGGCAAGAAAAAGAAATTAATTATTCTGGCTGTTGTGGCAGTTGTTCTCATAGCATTGGGCATTTGGATTGTATGGAGTAACACGGCTTTAGAATTGAGCGCCTACACAATCACCAGCTCCCGATTGCCGGAGAATTTTAACGGTTACCGCATTGCTCATGTTTCCGATCTGCACAACGCACAGATGGGCGAGAATAACGAAAAACTCCTTGGTATGTTGCGCAATGCACAACCGGATATGATCGCAATTACCGGCGATTTGATTGACGCCCAAAACACTGATATTTCCGTTGCTTTGCACTTTGCGAAAGAAGCCATGGATATAGCCCCTTGCTATTATATTACCGGCAACCACGAGGCAAGTGTGTCAGACTACAATAATCTCAAAAGCGGGCTGTTAGAACTGGGTGTTATTGTTTTGGAAAATGATAAATTTGAGATCGAGCATGGCAAAGAAAAAATCGTTGTGATAGGCGTTAAGGATCCAAGTTTTGAAACCAACGATATATCGAGTGACCCTGTTTCAGTTATGCAACACAATCTTCAGCAGTTGATTGAGGAAGAAAGTTATACGATACTACTGTCTCATAGACCGGAGTTAATGAACGTTTATGCAGACTATAGTCTTGACTTGGTATTGAGTGGACATGCCCACGGCGGACAGTTTAGACTTCCGTTATTGGGTGGTATGTATGCGCCTAACCAGGGCATTTTTCCTGAATATGATTCCGGATTATTTGAAAAGAACAATACAAGCATGATTGTAAGCAGAGGAATCGGCAACAGCATTATTCCGTTGCGATTCAACAATCGTCCGGAATTGATTTTGATAGAGTTGCGCACAGTCCAATAAATTGGCATATGTTAAACAAGGTGTGCTGTGGTATACTTTAAGCGTTTCTTCCTTTCCTACAAGGACTGATTTGTACTTTTACAACTTCTCTTACACGAAAAAAGCACCCTTACGGGTGCTTTTTTCAATGATAGCCAGTTATTTTTCCGTGCTTTTCGCGAAATTGCGCTTGATAACCCCTTGAAAAGACTGTCCGATCCACGGGCAGTTTTTTGATTTGCTGGAAAGCATCCCTTCGGTGAGGGTGTATTCACGGGAGAGGTCGATCAGCGTGACAGCGGCAGGCTGATCAGGGGCAAGACGGTCGGACAACCCTAAAATACGGGCAGGGGCGGTAGAGAGCAGATCAAACAAGCGGTAAAGATCGATTCTTCCGGTGAGCACTAACTCGCGCATACCCAGCGCAAAGGTGGACTGCAAGCCAACCATTCCTGCAGGGGAGAGCGCCAAGGGCTTGTCTTTGTCGGTGGAAGGCTCGGGGGTGTGATCGCTGACTATGCAATCAATGGTGCCGTCTGCGATGGCTTCCAGAATGGCTTCCCGATCGCGGGACGATTGCAAGGGGGGAGTGACCTTGGCGAGACTGCCATAGTAGATCAGATCAGTTGAGGTGAGGGTGAAATATTGGGGTGCGGTATCGCAGGTCACCTGTACACCTCGGCGACGGGCATCCCGAATCAACTCCACCTCCATTTGGGAAGAGATGGCGGTGATGTGCAGGCGACAGCCGGTGAGTGCAGCGGCGGAAAGAGCGGCGGACAATGCCATAGATGCGGCAGCGAGGGCAGATTTTTTATCGCCTTTTTGGGAAATAGCAGGGATGTCCGGGCGATAGATGAGCAGTGCGCCCAATTTGGCGAGCCGCTCCATGGCGGTGTAGAGGAGGGCAGGGGATGCGGCACCTTCGTCAAAAAAGGCAACGACACCCTTGGGGAGCAGTGCTTCAAAATCCGCAAGCACTTCGCCGCGATTTCCTACCGTCAGATAGGCGGCAGTATGAAGGGCGACTCTTCCCCTTGCCAGGGCATTGGAGCGGATGTAGTCCACGGTTTCCCCCTCATTCCATGCGGAGGGGATGGAGGGAAGGGCAACAATATCGCTGTAACCGCCGTCTGCTGCAGAGGCGGTGGCGGTGCGGATTTCCTCTTTATACATTGCGCCGGGCTCGCAAACGTGGCTGTGGAGATCTACGAATCCTCGGCAAGCGCAGAGGCCGGATCCGCGGACACGGGTGAGAGGCGAAACGGTAGGCTTGAGATTGGATCCCATGGCCAGGATTCTGCCCACATCTTTGGGATGCTCTCGAATCATCAGGATATCCCGATCTTCGGCAGTGCGGGTGATGGGATCGATGTGCTTCACATGGGTGATCAGCGTGTAACGAGGGTATACAGGAGGTGTACGGGAAGTGGAAGTGTTCATCGGGGCAGGCATAGACAGTACCCCTTTCCCCGTACCGAGCGGATGAGGTTCAGATCGGTAACCGATTGGATTTTTTTCCGTAAATAGGAGATGTAAACTGCGGTGGTGTTACCGCCGCTCTCCTGCCAAAGGCCATCGATCTCGGCGGTGGGGACACATTCTCCCTTGGCATCCAGAAGCATTGCCATGATGGCGCGCTCGGATGGGCTGAGGGAGATTTTTTTGCCAAAGAGGATCAGGCTGTCGGCAAGCAGCGTGACGGACTGTTCAGAGGAAGGAGCGGGGACGGCAGTTTCGGTGCTCAATGCCCGGGCAGGCTGTATGAATCGCTCGGATGCCAGAGCGGTAAAGTCGGTAAAGAGGAAGGGACGGCAAAGATCTGCACCCTTGTGAGGAGAGCGGGAAATAGTGATGGAAGGGGAGGGGAGAGGGACGTCTCGATGGATACTATCCAAATCGATGACATAGCCTGCCGATTCCGCTTTGCGCGGCGGGAGATCGGGGCTGATCTCGGCATATAATCCAATTTGGTGAAGAGCCACTTGAAGTGCGCTTGCAAATATAGCATCGCTGCTGATGATCCACATGGTCTGTTTTCCCTCCGTCCTGCATAGAATGACACAGACAACCTATCGTCGGTTTCGTGTGCACTTGTCTTATTGTACAGCATTTTCGGAGAAAAAT
The DNA here is from genome assembly GCA_045645175.1 of Eubacteriales bacterium. Classification (GTDB taxonomy): domain Bacteria; phylum Bacillota; class Clostridia; order Oscillospirales; family CAG-272; genus CAKSQF01. The sequence goes on from JAZRIH010000045.1 coordinate 3,367, forward strand.
CAAGGAGTCGGGGGAGATTTTCGAGATTTTTCTCCCTCTGATTCAGCTTAGCCGAAGGTTTTGGGATCCTCCGTGGGGCGAAGCTCGGCGGAGATGGCAGGGAGCTCTGCATCGGTGTAGGCTTCTCGGGGTGCGGGGGCGAGTCCAAAGGAAACTGAGATGGCGTCGTTGACCTGTTGCATCAGCCGCTCATCTAAATGTCCCATTTTTTCTCTCAAACGGCGTTTGTCCAGAGTGCGGATCTGTTCCAGCAGGATCACCGAATCTCGTGCCAGCCCGTAGCAATCGTTGTCCACGGTGGCGGAGCGGGCAACGTCAATATGGGTGGGGAGCTTGGTTTTAGACAGACGGCTGGTGATGGCAGCCGCAATGACGGTGGGGGAATAACGGTTTCCCACATCGTTTTGAATGATAAGTACGGGACGGAGTCCGCCTTGCTCGGAGCCTACCACGGGGGAGAGATCTGCGTAATAAATATCGCCGCGTTTCACGGTCATGACTGATTCATCCTTTCAATGCTCCCATGCTGGGGAGCAATACTGCTTTTTCTGTTCATAGTCTTTCCAGCCGACGGGGGTGCTAAACACTCATCGGTGAATTTACAAAATATTCATTTGCTTACAGTATATGCCGTAGGGGAGCGTGGGTGCGGGTGGAAAGTGAACTGTGCAGGTTGACGAAAATCCCCCTCAACTTAGAAAAAACAATTGACAAATGCAGGAAAATAGGGTACAATAAAAGATGGATAGTTTTGTCCGTCAGACGGCGGTTTGTGTCATCTTTTTTATAAAGTACCGCTGTCGGAAAGGTTTATTCAAATCATGCAAAACGAAGTCAAAGTAAAAAACGGCGGAATTTCGGTTGAAACCCAGCACATTTTCCCCGTGATCAAAAAATGGCTCTACTCCGAAAAGGAGATCTTCCTCCGCGAGCTGGTATCCAATGCCTGCGATGCGGTGACCAAGCTGAAGCGTCTCACTTCCTTGGGTCAGTTTGAGGAAGACGACGAGGCATACGCCATCCATGTTACGTTGGATAAGGACGAAAAGACCCTCACGGTCACCGATAACGGTATCGGTATGAGCGCAGAGGAGCTGGAAAAGTATATTTGTAACATTGCGCTGTCGGGTGCGATGGAATTTATCGAAAAGTACGAGCAGGGCGACGAAAAGAGCGGTATCATCGGTCATTTCGGTCTGGGCTTCTACTCGGCGTTCATGGTAGCCGACACCGTAGAGGTGTGGTCCAAATCCTTCACCGGTGCCCCTGCGGTTCATTGGACCTGCGACGAAGCCGGCAATTACACCATGGAGGGTGCTGACCGTGAGCTGACCCGTGGCACCTCGGTGGTGCTCCACCTCTCCGAGGAAGGCAAGGAGTATCTGGACAGCATGGCTTTGCAGGGTGTGCTGAACAAATACTGTGCATTCATGCCTGTCGCTATCTTCTTCGAGGATGGTAGTGAAGGTGCAACCGACGAGGAAGGCAATCCCCTCCCTCCTCAACCCATCAACGATACCCAGCCCCTGTGGATGCGTCCCGCCTCCGAATGCACCGAGGAGGAGTATAAGGCGTTCTATCATCAGGTCTTCGGCGATTGGCGTGAGCCCCTTTTCTGGATCCATCTCAATGCCGACTATCCCCTGAATTTCAAGGGCATTCTCTACTTCCCCCCTCTGCGCAGTGAATATGACAATATGGAAGGGCAGGTCAAGCTCTACTATAATCAGGTGTTCGTTGCCGACAACATCAAGGAAGTCATCCCCGAGTATCTTCTGATGCTCCGCGGTGTGCTGGATTGTCCCGAGCTTCCTCTGAACGTGTCCCGTTCCTATCTCCAGAACAGCGGATATGTGTCTAAGATCTCTGCTCATATCGTGAAGAAGGTTGCTGACAAGCTGAATTCTCTCTTCAATACCGAAAGAGAAAAGTATGAGGGCTTCTGGGAAGACATCAAGCTCTTCGTAGAATACGGCTGTCTGAGAGATAAGAAATTCTACGACAGAGTTGCCCCCTCCCTCCTCCTTGCCACCACCGAGAAGGGCAAGTTCGATACCGTGAACGAGGCATTGGAATCTGCTAAGGAAACCCACGAGGGCAAGCTCTACTATGCTACCGACAAGGTTTCTCAGGCGCAGTATATCTCCCTCTTCGAAGAGAGAGGCATCAAGGTCTATCTGCTGGCAGGTCCTCTGGAAATGCAGTATATGAGCCTCATCGAGGAAACCAAGAAGTGCAAGTTCCTGCGCATCGACGCCGATGTTGCCGATGCCCTCAAGGGCGATGGCGAGATCATGGAAAACGAGGCTCTGTCAGAGCTGTTCAAGAAGGTCAGCGGTAACAATCAGCTGAAGGTTACCTTCCAGGCATTGGCAGACGAAGGCGTGCCTGCGCTTCTGAATCTCTCCGAGCAGTCCAGACGTTACGAGGACATGATGCGCTATTACAATCGCGGTGAGACCATGGCAATGCCTGCAATGGCTGAGGCAACGCTGGTACTCAACAGCAACTCTCCCCTGATCCGCCGTTTGGCCGAGGTAGAGGAGGGCGCTATGAAGGAAGGTGCGGCGATGCAGATCTGGTCGCTCTCCCTGCTGGCACAGCGTCAGCTGACTGCCGAGGAGCTGAAATCCTTCCTGCGCCAGAGCTATCAGACTCTGTCTGATGCCCTGAACTGATTGGGAATCGGATATGGATGATCTTTCTGTCATCGCCGCCAATCTGAGTCAGGCAGACCGTCTGCTTTTTGACAGCTGGATGCTGAGAAAATCCCATCTTGCCGATCTGGCTTATGTGATGCATAGCCGCATGGAGAAGGATGCCGAGTCGGAAGAATCGGAGGAGCTCCTTACCTCCTTGTACGGCGAGTTTACCGAGCTTACTAAGGATGCAGAAGAATCCCCTGCATCCCGTGAGCTGTCGGGAATCCTCTCTCTGCTCACCCGTGTAGAGGTGTGCAAGGCATTGGCGGCAAAAAAAGGCGGGATGGACATCCCTTTGTGGCAGAATCCCCAACCGCTGATTGCGTATTTCCACAATCCCTTTGCGGGACGCATTCTTCACAGCGTCACCCATGCATTGGGGGGCGGGGAAGCCATTACCGCTGAGGACTACACCGACGCTTGCGAGGGTGTGGCGGATGGTCGGTATGATCTCTGTCTATTGCCAGTAGAAAGCGCAAGGGACGGTGTTATGCACCGTTTTGTGCAAATGATTGCCCGTTACGATCTGTTTACGGTGCTTACCTGCCGTCTGGAGATCAGTGAGGAGGAGTATATTCGATTCGCTCTCCTTGCCGCGACTCCATATGTACTGCCCAACGGCGACAGCGAGCCCGAATATTTGCAGATCAAGGTGGTCACAGGCGAGGAACAGCTGTGGGAGCTGATGTTCGTTGCCCATCAGTTGGGAGCAAGACTGGAAAACTGCCGTCCTCAATCGGGCGAAGCGGCATACCAATTGACTCTGCAGGTGGAGGGTGCCGATCGTACGGCACTGCAATATTATCTGGACATGGGTTGGTCGCGATCCACTGTCACAGGCTATTATCGGGAGCTTCTCCCGGACTATGCGACCGAACAAGGAATATTAGGTTAATTTTGGAGGATCGGGACACCGATCGGAAAGGACATAAAAATGAAGGAAATCGTATATAAGACTCGCGGCGTTTGTTCCCGCGAAATTCACGTAACCGTTGAGGATGACACCGTTACCGCTTGCCAGTTCGTAGGCGGATGCCATGGCAATACCCAGGGCGTTGCGGCACTGGTGGTTGGCATGAAGGTAGCAGACGCAATTGCGAAGCTGGAAGGCATCGATTGCAGAGGCAGAGGCACCTCTTGCCCCGATCAGCTGGCAAATGCGCTGAAGCAAGCCATCGCATAAATCACGGGGGAATATCCCCTATCCGAAATCGGAATACCATTTCAATTTTTATAAAAAAATCAATCAGGGAGGCATATTATGAATTACAAAGAAACCTACGCAAGTTGGCTGGCATCTGATGCCATCGACGAGGCGACCAAGGCAGAGCTTCGCTCTATCGCCGACAACGAGGAAGAGATCAAATTCCGCTTCATCGGACTCCTTGCCTTCGGTACCGGCGGTCTGAGAGGCACCATGATGGCAGGCACCAACGCCATGAACCCCTACACCGTTGCTCATGCGACTCAAGGCTTTGCAAATCTGATCCTTCGCGAGGGCGCGGCAGACAGAGGCGTTGTAGTGGGCAGAGATTCCCGTAACAACAGCGAGCTCTTTGCAAGAATCACCGCAGAAGTGCTGGCGGCAAACGGCATCAAGGTTTATTTCCTGGACGCACTCCGTCCTACCCCCGTGCTGTCCTTCGCGATCCGCGAGCTGAACTGCATCGGCGGCGTAAACATTACTGCTTCCCACAATCCTAAGGAATACAACGGCTACAAGGCATACTGGGAGGACGGCGCACAGCTTTCTCTGGAGCAGGCTGATCTGGTTTCCTCTTACATCGCCGCTACCGATCTGCTCACCGGCGTCAAGAAGGTTGACTTTGACCAGGCAGTTGCAGACGGCAGAATCAAGATCGTAGGCGCGGCAATCGACGATGCATTCATCGCCAACGTCACTGCACAGAGAGTTGACGTAAACGCTATCCCCGACGTAGCCGACGATCTGAAGATCGTGTACACTCCTCTCCACGGCACCGGTTACCGTCTGGTACCTGAGGTGCTCCGTCTGTGCGGCGTAAAGCATCTCTACACCGTTTGGCAGCAGATGGTGATCGATGGCGATTTCCCCACCGTACCTTCCCCCAACCCCGAGTATCCCGAGGCGCTGAATCTGGGTGCTGAGCTGGCAAAGGAAGTTGGCTCCGATCTGGTTATCGCTACCGACCCCGATGCGGACCGTTGCGGCATTATGGCGCGCAACACCCAGGGCAATTTCGTCTGCCTCACCGGTAATCAGGTGGGCGCACTCCTCTTGGATTATATCCTCACCGCTTATGAAAACACCGGCACTATGCCCGAGGGGCCTTATGCGGTAAAGACCATCGTAACCACTGAGATCGCAACCAAGATCTGCAAGTCCCACAATGTGGACATCTACAACGTGCTCACCGGCTTCAAGTTCATCGGTGAGGTCATCAAGAACCACGACGACGTAGGCGACGGTCACTATCTCTTCGGCTTCGAGGAATCCTACGGCTATCTGAAGGGCACTTACGCAAGAGATAAGGACGCTGTGGTTGCGGCAATGCTGATTGCAGAAATGGCGGCATACTACAAGAAGAAGGGCATGACCCTCTACGAAGCACTCATGGCAATGTACGAGAAGTTCGGCTACTACGCTGAGGGTACCGTAAACGTCACCATGAAGGGTCTGGACGGTCAGGCGAAGATGCAGGCGCTCATGGAAAACATCCGTAACAATCCTCCCGCAGAGCTGGGCGGCATGAAGGTTGTGGAAATGCGCGACTATCAGACCGAAACCATCACCGATCTGATCACCGGCGAGAAGAAGCCCACCGGTCTGCCCGTATCCAACGTGCTTTACTTCATGACCGAGGGCGGCAACGTAGTGGTTATCCGTCCTTCGGGTACCGAGCCCAAGATCAAGCTCTACCTGCTGGTCAACGGCAATTCTAAGGAAGCTTGTGACGCTGCTATGGCGGCATTCAAAGCAAGCGTGTCCACTTGGACTGAATAACCCGCTCTCCCACCCCACTACGGGGTGGGGGCAGAGAAATTTTCGAGATTTTACTTAGATTTAACATTCAGGCACTTTTCGATTTTACATAACTTTTGTAAAATGTTTGTAAAATGAAAATAACGGACGTAAAAAAATTGTGAAGTCCAAAAAGGAGTAAGTTATGGATATTTTTGCAATCTTTACATTGTTGGGCGGTCTTGCCTTCTTCCTGTACGGTATGAGCGTCATGTCCAACGGTCTGGAATCTCTTGCCGGCGGTAAGCTGGAGCAGATTCTTCGCGGTATGACCTCTAATAAAGTAAAAGCCATGCTGCTGGGCGCAGGTATTACTGCGGTCATTCAGTCTTCCTCTGCAACCACCGTTATGCTGGTTGGTCTGGTAAACTCGGGCATTATGCAGCTGGGTCAGACCATCGGCGTTATCATGGGCTCCAATATCGGTACTACCGTTACCGCATGGATCCTTTCTCTCACCAGCGCAGACCTGGGCGGCACAGAAATGAACCCCATTCTGGCGTTTGTTCTGAAAATGGTGAAGCCCTCTTCCTTCACTCCCCTCCTTGCTCTGATCGGTATCGGTCTGATCATGATGGCAAAGACCAACCGCAAGAAGTCCATCGGTGCGATTCTGGTCGGCTTTGCAGTTCTGATGAACGGTATGGAGCTGATGAGCGGAGCAGTTGAGCCTCTGGGCGAATCCAAGTGGTTCTCCGATCTGTTGATCGCTTTCTCTAACCCTGTTCTGGGTATCCTGGTTGGTACCATCTTCACCGCTGTGATTCAGTCCTCCTCCGCATCGGTAGGTGTACTGCAGGCGCTGTCTATCTCTGTTGCAATCCCCTTCGGTACCGCAATCCCGATCATCATGGGTCAGAACATCGGTACCTGTATCACCGCTGTTATCTCCGCACTGGGCGCAACCCGTAAGGACGCTACCCGTGTAGCAGTTATCCACACTGTTATCAAGGTAATCGGCACCGTGGTATGGTGCGTAGTATTCTACGGCCTGATGATCTTTATCGACTTCCCCTTCATGAAGGAAGGCGTTTACGTAAACCCTGTAACCATCGCAGTTGTTCACACTGTATTCAACATCATGAACACCGCTATCCTCCTGCCCTTCGACAAGCAGCTGGAAAAGATCGGCAGAATCCTGGTTCGCGACAAGGCTACTACCAAGGAAGAAGAAGTATTCCTGGATGAGCGTCTGCTCAACACCCCCTCTATCGCAGTTTCCGAGTGCAATCTGATGACTGTGAAGATGAACACCATCGCTTGCGCTACCCTGAGAGATTCCATGGATCTGCTCACCAACTACACCACTGCTGGTGCTGATAAGGTTCTGGCGGCAGAAGATGAGCTGGACAAGTTTGAGGATAAGCTGGGCACCTTCCTGGTAAAGATCTCCACCAAGGAAATCTCCGACGAGGACAGCCGTCACGTATCCCGTATGCTCCACTCCATCGGTAACTTCGAGCGTCTGGGCGACCATGCAGTAAATCTGGTTAAGGTTGCACAGGAAATGCACGAAAAGAAGATCTCCTTCTCCGACGAGGCAACTCGTGAAATCGCCGTACTGAAGGCGGCTATCACCGATATCCTTGCTCGTACCGAGGAAGCATATGATCAGAACGACTCCGCGAAGGCGGCTATGGTTGAGCCTCTGGAGCAGGTAATCGACCACCTGATCGCAGACATCAAGAACCGTCACATTGCCCGTCTGAAGAACGGCTACTGCACCATCGAGCTGGGCTTCGTGCTCTCTGATCTGCTCACCAACTACACCACTGCTGGTGCTGATAAGGTTCTGGCGGCAGAAGATGA
>JAZRIH010000046.1:0-2504 GCA_045645175.1 Eubacteriales bacterium
GGACGCGCTCTTTGAGTACCGTCAGCACTGCCAAGCCGGTTACTGGAAGCGCGTCAAGGAATACAACAATAAGTAAAACCAACAAGGACACCGTTACTCAGTAGCGGTGTCCTTTAATTTTGAGACTACAAAAGGAGAATTCGATTATGGCATTTCAACTGATTCGAGTACGCACCAACTGTGAACAAGGTGGCAGCGAAATCACCGCTCTGTGCGACAGCCTTTCTGATCTGGAACAAGTAGGCACCGATTGGGCGGCGGGCTCCTTCGCGGTGATCGCGGACAAGGGTATGCCCACCTATGTGCTGAACGCCTCCAAGCAGTGGAAGGAGATCTAAGATGGGGGGAGATTTTGATAAGATGATCCCTCACACTTGGGGCGACTTTGACACCCGGCTCGAGACCCGGCTCCACGGCACAAGCGGCGGCGGTGGCACAAGCGGTGGTGGCAAACAGTTTGATGTGGTTGAGGTTACATTTTCCACCGATGGTGAAGACTATGGTTTCTACGGCACATTTGCCGATGCAAACGGAAACATTACATCTTTTTCGCCTAAAGAAGATGGGATGTACGAATATGTAGAAGATGGGAAAACCTATTATGTCCCAAAAGGTGTGGTGTTTGGCATTGAAACATTTGCTCTCGATGAAATGTTTGGTATGAATAAAAACTGTGATGTTGAAGGTGAGCCCGCGCTTGGCATTCTGTCGGGTGTATCGAGTGTTGCCGTATTTCAAATTATTAAAAGCGGCACTATTTCCTTGTCATCCGTGGATGCTATGATGTAACCACCAAAGCATGAACGTGACAAAATTAAAAACAAAGGAGCATGACGCCGATGGATCTGGAACATGAACAAAGGTTGACCGACGTCGAGGCGCGGGCAAGATCTAACACCCGCCGGATCGAGGAAATCGAGAAAAAGCAAACCACTTTAGAAAAGCTCACCACCTCTGTAGCGCTTCTGGCTGAGAGAGAAGAGCGAGTAGAAAATGATGTCAAGGATATCAAAGACAATGTGACCACGTTGATTGAGAAACCCGCGAAACGATGGGATAGCACCGTCGATAAAGTGGTGTGGGCGATTCTTGCTGCGCTGATCGGGTTGGCTCTGGGTAGACTTGGCATTTATTGATTCTGTAGAGAAGGAGACTGAAACTATGACCAACTGGAATCTCTGGATTAAGGCAGCTCTTGTGAGAGCTCTGAAGACCTTCGGCCAGACGTTCGCGTCCCTCATCAGCGTAGGCGCAGCGTTCACCGAAGTGGACTGGGTATACGTGCTGAGTGTTTCTGCAACGTCTCTTATCCTGTCCCTGTTCACCTCTCTGGGCGGTCTGCCCGAAGTAAAGGAAACCGTATGACGAGGGCGGGTACCATCCCGCTCTCTGATATCGAGCGGATCCAAATCTACTATAAAACGAAGAAGAACACCAAAGCGAATCTCAAGCAGATCCTTAAAGACACCGGCGGCGACATCGTGTTCAATGCCGCGTTCTTCTTGAATACGCTGAAGCCCTGCTGCCATCTCAAAGTAGACGGCGTAGTGAAGTGTACTCCCGACTACAAGGCGTGGGCGATCACGTGGAACACTCCCGCGGATTTCCGTGTAGCACTCGCTGCAAACGACGACGCCAACTACATGGAGTCCCGGTCCATCATCGTCGGCGGCAAGAAACAGGACGTCAGCAACATCAAGCAGAGTGTCGCATATCCCACCAACAGAACCGCTGTCGGTGTAAAGGAAGGTCGCTTTGCATACTACGTCACTGAGGACAATCTGACTCCCAAGCAGCTGCAGACGATCCTCTTCGACGCCGGTTGGAGCGATGTCATCATGCTCGATGGTGGCGGCTCTACCTGCTTCATGGATAAGGATGGCAACGGCTTTGCGGGCGACGGCCGTAACATTCCGTTCTACCTCGTGATTCATCTGAAGCCCAAACAAGATCCAGAACCGAAGGGAGACAAACCTATGGTTGAAATCAACGCCTACTCCAAGGCAAAAGACGGCACCAAGAAGCTGTCTACCAATTTTAAGGTAAAGGAATTCGCCTGTACAGACGGCACCGATCCTATCTTCGTGGCTCCTGCACTGGTTGAGATCCTGCAGAAAATCCGCACCCACTTCGGTAAGGCGGTGAACATCAACAGCGCTTACCGCACCCCCGCGAAAAATAAATCCGTAGGCGGCGCCACTTACAGTCAGCATCTGTACGGCACTGCAGCGGACATCTCTATTAAGGGCGTCACCCCGAAGCAGGTGGCAGCCTACGCCGAAACTCTGCTGCCCAAGAGCGGCGGTATCGGCATCTACTCTACCTTCACCCACATCGATGTGCGTGAAACCAAGTCTCGTTGGAATGGCTAAGGGGGATACGAATGACTGAACAAGAAAAGAAAAACGGCGTAGTTCAGCCTCAACAGCAACAACAGTCTCAGCAGAAAGCTCCTACGCAGGAGCAGATCAACGCTTCTGCGGCTAACTCCGCATCCAAGGGCG
>JAZRIH010000047.1:0-6644 GCA_045645175.1 Eubacteriales bacterium
GCATATGGAGCTTACCAGTCGCGTACACTACGCCATCATAGATGCCGGCGGAACCGCGGCAAATATGGTTCAATCACATGCAAAGGTTCGTTATATGATTCGAGCCATCGACGCCGACGGAGTTCGCGATCTTTTCGAAAGAATTAATCGAATTGCACAGGGTGCAGCCTTGATGACGGACACCACCGTAACTTCTCAAATCACCTCTGCGTATTCCAATCTTATCACCATTCCAACTCTTCAAGCAACCGCGAACGAAGCGATGCACGACGTACCGATTCCTGTTGCTACCGAAGAAGAAATTGCTTTTGCAAAGGCTTTACAGGCAACTTATAAAATTACAAAAGAGCAGGAGCTTCTCCCTGCGCTTGCCAACTGTGTAAAAGATCCTGCTCCTCCCGTTGCTCACGGTGGTTCAACCGATACCGCGGACGTGAGCTGGGTCTGCCCCACCGTACAAATGCATATTGCAAATCACGCAGTCGGCACGCCCGGTCACAGCTGGCAAAGCGTTACCCAGTCCCGTTGCTCCTTTGCTAAAAAATCTATGCTTTATGCGGGAAAAGCCGTCGCAGCTACCATTATGCGTTTGATGGATAATCCCGATCTGATTGCTCAGGCAAAAAAAGAACATACGGAAAAAACCGGTGGCAGTTACGTATGCCCGATTCCCGCAGATCTCAAGCCCAGCCTCGATCTTTTTGATTGATTCAAAATAAAAAAGCAAGTCGCTTCTGCGACTTGCTTTTTTATTTTTTAATATGAGCGCATTACACGGTCGGCGCTAATGTGCTTGGTATATTCGCCTTCGAGAACTTCTGCCTCGAGAGTCTCGATCACATCGATCTCACCGGCAAGATAACGCAGAATTTCACGCTGCGCGTAGCGGAGACGGCTGGTAGCGGCAGCATAAGCATTACCAAGCTTTTCCCAACCATTGGTCTTACTTTCCTTATGCCAATACAGATCATGGAGATTGTAAAGCTCTTCAAAATCAGCAATGATAACAGGGAGAGTATTTTCAGCAAAATCCTTCAACCACTCCTTATCGCCTGCGATATAGTGGTTGCGCAGGTTCATATGGATGCGGGTCTTTGCCAAGGTGCAACGGAACAAAACCTTATAGAAATCGATATAAGGAGCGTCGGGATACTTCTCAAATACTTTGAGAGAGTTCTCAAAGCAAGCCTCAAACTTCTTCATATCGTAGCCGAAGGGCATCAGATTCAGCAAGGGATCTGCCCAGAGCATGATCTTACCAACGTTTCTGTCACCGTCTTCACCGCAGTAGAAATCACTGATGGCGTCGCAAAGTTCAGCGGAGGTACCGGTAATAAATTCAGCAACGGAATCAATATCCTCTTTGGTACACTCAAGACCTCTCCAGCAGTATTCGGAATACATAGCAAGGCAAGGAAGAGCCTGAATGTGGTTGATATCACCGTATGCCCAAGCTGCTGCAAATACTTCACGAACGCCGTGTTTGAGACACTCTTCCATAGCAGGCTTTACGGTATTGTAAGTATGGGTAAAGTTAGGTGCCTGACCGTTCCAGGTCCAGATACCACCTGCAAAGATTACCTTCTTACCAAACTTGAGATGCTTTTCGATGTTTCCGCCGTAGAACTCGTTGTTGGTTCTGTAATAGTTCCAGAATACCATATCGGCATCGGGCATAGCGTCGATTACGTACTGAGGAATCTGTGCGTCAACGGAATAAACGGTTCCCTTACCTGCGAGGGTGGAATACATATCACTCCACATCATGGGGTGATAGTCATACTTCTTGCAGATATCAGCAACTCTTCCAAGGTGCTCGTTATAAATCTCGAAACGATCGCGATAACCGTCACGGGTAAAGGACTTACCAAAGCCAAGACCACGGGTCTCGTCGCAACCGATATGGATGCGCTTGGAGCGGAAAGCCTTCTTACAGGTAGCGATACAGGTTTCGATAAATTCGTAGGTTTTCTCTTCGCCGGGAAGGAGTACTTGCTCGTTCTCCGCAATGTTTTTATGAGCTTTGTAGCGCAGGAATTTGCTCAAATGACCAAAGGTCTGGATGCAAGGAATTACCTCGATGCCGAGATCATTTGCATAATTATCGATATCCTGAAGCTCGGCAAGGGTGTATCTGCCGCGCTGATAACCGAACAAGGGATAACCCTCGATCTCGTAAGTATCCTCGGTATAAAGCATCAACATATTCATTCCGAACAGCGCCATATAGTCAAGATAACGCTTAACGCCCTCGGGCTTGGTTACGGAACCAAAGGACATATCAAGCATTACACCGCAAAGATCATAGTGTGCTTCTTCCTTTACTTCAAAGGCGTTCTTTCCTTCGGAAATTCCCTTTGCGAGGAGCATATAAGCTCTTGCCTTTGCAGGAATGGTATTGGAACCGATCGTAGCCTTACCATCAGCGTACTGAACCAATACGCCTTCGTAGTTTTCTTCCTTGATCTCAAAATCAAAATTTACTTTGAGAATGCGGGAAGCAAGTTCTTTCACGTTCATTTTCTTTCTCCTTCTACTTTTTTTGAATAGGATGGTATTATCTTACCATATAGATTTAAAAATAGCAACAATATCAGAGTAAAAGTTCTGAATAAATACCAAAATGATCCGACGGAAATTTACCGTTTACCGTTTCATCGAGGATTCGAAAGCTTTTTGAAGAAATTTTTCGGTCACAAAAAATAAAATCTATGTGGGTATTTCGTTTTACCGCAGGTTCGTAATTGTGGAAGGTATCCCGCAGGTCACGAGCTGTAGCTTCATTTACATCGTAAAAATGCTTTGTCATAACCGAATATGCGCGATCTTCGCGAGTCATATTAAAATCACCCGCAACAAAAGCCTTCAAATTTCCAAAACGGTTTCGATACTCCCGGATCAATTTAACACTCTTGATCTGACCGTTATCGCCGAAGCCGAAATGCGTATTCATCGCAAGAAAAGATTCGCCGCTCCCCTTTTCTTTTAAAACCACGTATGAGCAAATTCTGGGGCAATTATACTTTTCATCCCAGCCCATAGATTCACGATCAGGTGTATCGGAAAACCAAAACAAGCCCCTATCCGAAATCGTAAAGCGATCTTTTTTCCAAAGGGTGATCAAACCTTCAGGTTTTTCTTTACTTCGATAGCATAAAACCATATCGTATCGATCGGAATAGTCGCGCTCGATCTCAGGCACCCATTTGGGCCTGATCTCCTGCAAAAGGATCACATCGGCAGAAATGGGATCCAGTATTGATTTTAATCTCGGAGCGCGTTCTTCGATGCTGTGTCCGTTCGGATCGTCACAGCAACGCACGTTAAAACTAATGATTTGAAGCTTCATCTTATCAGCCCGTAACTTCGGTAATTTGCGACTTTTTATATTGAGACAAGAACCAATAAAAAGCCTGCTTCATATCCATTTGATGCTTTCCGTCGAAAACGTCCAGATAAACCCTTGCCTCGGGGTGACGCTTTTGCATTTCCTCGAAATAACGAACACTCTGGGTGAAAGGAACTACCGGATCCCATTTTCCGTGGAAAAGCTTGATATTTCCCTTTGCGGCAACGTCGATATAAGAAATGGGAGATCTTCGAAGCATCTCTTCACGGTTCTCGCCTCCACAGCAAGCGCAGATGCTATTTTTGTATTTATCCGTTTCGTCGTACCAGCGGCTCAAATCCGTAATCGGCACGAATGCACCGACCGCTTCAAAATATTCGGGAATCCAGCCCGCCATCAAAAGCGCCATATGACCACCACCGCTGGAGCCTAAAAGAAAAATATGACCAGGATCTACGTTTTCATTGGCAACCACGTAATCAATGGCATCCTTGATATCTTGCTTTGCAAAATCCGATCCGCAAGCCTTTTGACAATCGGGATTGGAACCCGTATTTTTGCCTCTGAAATTCGGGAGAAGCAAATTAAAATCGTGCTTCTCAGCGTAAGGAAGCATATTTTTCACCTGATTAAAGCGATCAAAGCTCCAAGTGTGAAGGCCTACAAGCAGCGGTCTCTTTTCTTCGGATTCCGAGCCATAGAAAAGCGAAGGCTGCATTGTGTGATCCAGCGTAGACTCAATTAAAAGTTCTCTTTGTTCCATAAATAACTCCAAAATAATTATTTTGCTTTGAAAGCCATCGGGGTCCGATGGCTTTCGTATGGATTTAATTCATTTGATCAAGAATTTTAGAGGCCGCTTCAACCAGCACGTCCTCGAGATTGTGGGCATACTTGGAGGAATTGCGCTCGTAACCGCCTTCAACTGCAAAAGCTTTCTTCGTGGGGAAATAGCCAAAGCCACCGTTGGTACCCATACTTACGACGGTCATCGCCTTTTTGCTGTATTCTTTCACGGCAATGCCAAGCTCGCAGAAGGGTTCGCCGGGGAAACCGATGAAGGCCAGATCACCAATCTGCAGACCGAACATAGGGATTTCGTAAAACTCAGGACCGCTGAGATTGGCAACGATTCTACCGGACTTGGGAACGCTCATTCCGGTCTTTTCAAAATATTCGGCAACCAGAGGGTGGTTGGAGTTCTTGTACTGATTGTAAAGAACACGCATTTCCTTAGCTTGCTGAATTTCTTCGGGTGTGGCGGGGTTTTGGCCAACCCTTGCAACCTCTACGAAGCCTTTGATGTCGCCGGCAGAAATTTCTTCTGCATTGTCGTAGATTTTAAGAACTTCACCGGTGAGAATTCTAGCCATTCTCTTTGCTTTATCCACGCCGCGAAGATCGTAATCTACACCGCGCATCTTATTATAATGATTAGAGTTGCCCTGACAACCGTTGATCATAACGGTATGGACCTTGTTCTCAAGAGCCGCATTGGTAAATTCTACTACGTAGCCTGGCCAATCGCGGAAATACTTGGTACCGCCGAGGGTGTCGGGATGGGTACCAAAGTTTACGATCAGAATTTCCTTCGTCCCTTCGCGAATCAAACGAACGATCTGGACAGAATTATCCTGCGTACCGAAAGGACGAACGATATCGGTTCTGCCCCAACGAGGATTGGTCTTAATTTCGCCGTCAGCCATTTCAAAGCAGCGGATAAAGCCGACATCCTTTGCTTCACCGCGGGCAATCTTCATCTTGGTAGGCGCAAGATCGGCAAGAGCCGCTTTTGCGGTATCAACGAAGGTTCTGTGAAGTCTTGCGGCATAAGCAATGGCAATATCACCGGAAGCAGGAATTACCTGAATATACGCAGAGCAATGGGTGTGAGTGGCGTGAATAAAAATATTGGTTTCAGGAACGTCGCAGTTCTCGGAAACAAGCTTGCGAACAGCTGCACCGCCATCGGTGAGAACGGCTTGCGCATCACAGGCAAAATAAAGAGCCTTATCAGAACCGTTATCAAACGCTACGCAGTGCATCAAAAGCTCGTTGATAACGCCATCGGAGATTCTCTGTTCAAAATAACCGGGAATATTCAATCCGAGAGGAGGCGTAAAGGGGGCTACTGCATAACCCGTCTGAAAAATCTTTTCGTTGGCTTCCATAATTACTCCAATACAATCATTAGATATTCAGATCTAAACGACCTTAAACTATTTAAGCACGCCATCCTTGTAATGTCAAGGAAAATTCATAAATTCAAACAAAAAACCATCGGATTTCCGATGGTTTTTTGAATCGCATAATTTTAATTCATTTGCTCGATAATCTTGCCTGCAGTTTCTACCAGAACGTCTTCGAGATTGTGTGCAAATCTGGAAGAGTTTCTCTCGTAGCCACCTTCAACGGCAAAGGCTTCCTTCGTGGGGAAATAACCCCAGCTACCGTTGGTACAGCAGCTGGTAACGGTCATCGCCTTCTTGCTTGCGGCCTTGACGCGGATACCGATCTCGCAGAAGGGTTCGCCAGCAAAGCCAATGAAAGCAAGCTCGCCGATCTGAAGTCCGTATACGGGGATTTCATAAAATTCAGGGCCTTCAAGATTTGCAAGAATACGATTAGACTTGGGAACGCTCATACCGGTCTGGCTGCGAAATTCAACCAAAGCGGGGTGACTGGAGTTTTTATGCTCTTTATAAAGCTCACGGCAAGCCTTTGCATATTCAATCTCTTCGGGAGTGCAGGGGTTCTGACCAACCTTTGCACGCTCCAAAAATCCGCGGATCTCGCCCGCAGGAATTTCTTCAGCATTTTCAAAGATCTTCATAGCTTCGCCTGCAATGATTCTTGCCATTCTCTGCGCTTTACCGATGGGAGTTACGTCATATTCCTTGCCGCGCATTTTATTCCAATGGTTGGAGTTACCCTGACAGCCGTTGATCATTACGGCGTGAATGTTGTCGTAGCAAAAGTTCATATATTCAACTACGTAGCCGGGCCAGTCGCGATAATATTTCTTGCCACCGAGCGTATCGGGGTGGGTACCGAAGTTTACGATTACGATTTCCTTGGCCTCTTCACGAACAAAGCGGATCAGCTGCAGAGAGTGGTCCTGCTGTCCAACGGGCATAAGAATGTCAGGATTACCCCAACGAGGATTGGTAACGAAGCTTCCGTCCTTCATCTGGTAGCGACGGATAAAGCCAACGTCCTTTGCTTCTCCGCGGGCAACCTTGATCTTGGAGAGCTTCAGATCTGCCAAAGCCGTCGCAGCAGTATCAACGAAGGT
>JAZRIH010000048.1:0-6181 GCA_045645175.1 Eubacteriales bacterium
CTCCTTGGCTCACAGAACGACATGGCTACGATCCGACTTGCACTTGTTGATAGCAGGCACGATGGGCTTGCCTGAGCGGAGCAGCATGGTTGCAATATCGCGGTCGTCTGCAGTAAGACCTGCGCGGACGTCGCAGAGGAATACGATAACATCTGCGGTGTCAATGGCGATCTGCGCCTGCATCCGCATATGCTTCAAAATAATGTCATCATTATGGGGTTCAATACCGCCTGTATCGATGAGCATACAGGAACGGTTCTGCCATTCGATTTCATAGTAGATACGGTCACGGGTAACACCGGGGGTATCTTCTACAATGGCAATTCGCTGACCGGACAGCTTGTTAAACAAAGTGGATTTGCCTACGTTAGGGCGTCCTACGATGGCAACAATCGGTTTAGCCATGGTTCGTCATTCCTTTCTCAGTATCAGTCACACAGAAGCGCCCGGATAAAGGCGTCTCCGTCGGGATTTACGGGAATAATCGGTACTTCTAATTTTTGGGACAGCTCCTCAATGGAGATGCTATCCAAAAACAGATCTCCGCCATCTCTCAGCATGGTGGAGGAAATATACAATCGATCTCCCAGCGGCTTGTCCTTTAGCTGTTCGTACAGATCAGATCCGCAGATCAGACCTGCAACAGTGATCTCGGGACCGAAAAAGTTGTTTTCGATCTGATACACCGTGCCCGAAAGATTGGGACAGGCATCGCAAAGGGAATTCGTAATGCTCGAAATAAATTCATACGCCGCCTTACCGGTAGCGATGGAGAAGGTGCGGTGGACAGAGGTGTCGTAATCCTCGTGGAGATACTCCATCGCCGAGGTAAATTCCTCGTCCATGCAGGTGATCATGCCTACGCCGTTGTCCAGCTGAGGATACCCCTCGTAATAGTCAGGAGAGGGAAGGGGGAGCTCTGCTTTGAGATAGAACTCATCGGCGGCGAAGAACAGCCGCTCGCCCCGTGCATCCAGCGATTGCTCGCCGTGTCGGTCGATGACTTGGATAACCGCAGCTGCTTCCTCTTTGGTGAAGGGAGCCAAAGGATAGAGTCCGTCCCGATGCTTGGTAAGCCCTGCAGGTACGATGGCAACGCTTTGGATCGAATCTCCCAAGTTTGCCAGATCGGTCAGCGATCGTTCCAGCTCATTGCCATCATTGACGCCCTTGCAAAGAACGATCTGTGCATTGATGGAAATTCCGGCATCGGCCAATCGTTTCAAATGACGAAGGGAATCGCCTGCAAAGCGGTTGTGGAGCATCTGACAGCGCAGGTCGGGGTTGGTAGTATGCACCGAGATGTTGATGGGACTCATGTGCATTTTGATAATGCGTTCAATGTCCTCATCTTTCATGTTGGTGAGGGTAATGTAGTTACCCATCAGAAAGGACAGACGGGAGTCGTCATCCTTGAAATAAAGGGTGTCCCGCATACCTTTGGGAAGCTGATCGATGAAGCAGAAAATACACTTGTTTCGGCAGGAGTGCTTCTTATCCATCAGATAAGTTTCAAACTCCAGACCGATGTCGTCGTATTCGCCCTTTTTAATCTCGAAACTCAGCAGCTCGGGACCGCGGTGAATGAGCAGGGAGAGGGACTTGTTCACCAGATAAAAGCGGTAATCCAGCACATCGGCAATATTATTCGAGTTGATAGAGATCAAAATATCGCCGGCTTGAATCCCTGCGCGCATGGCAAGGGAAGCGGGTTCTACCGATTGAATGGTGACCATAGTATTCTCCTTTGGTGATTTTTTGATTCGGGGAAGAAAATAAGGGCGTGTTTTACACGCCCCTATTGCTGTCGAAGTCAAGCCTCAGTTTTTACAATTTCCTTGCCGTGATATGTGCCGCAATTCTTGCACACTCTGTGAGTCAGTACAAATTCGCCGCACTTAGGGCACTTCTGAATGCTGGGCGCAGTCAGCTTCCATACGTTCGAGCGTCTCTTGTCACGTCTTGCCTTCGAAACTTTTCTCTTCGGTACTGCCATGTTTACACCTCCAGTTAGTTACACTTTCAACATACTTATACAGTATAACATCTTTTTTTTTATTTGTCAAGTAGTTTTTGCAAAATAGCCAGCCTTGGATCAATTTCTTTTTTCGGGCAATCACAATCGCCCTCATTCAGATCCTTGCCGCACTTGGAGCAAAGCCCTTTGCAATCCTCCTTGCAGACGAAGGTGTACGGAAACTCCAGCATGATTGCCTCGAGGAGTGGAGAATCGAGGTCGATTTTTTGATCTTCAATCATGAGGTAGTCGTCGTTATCATCGTCCTGATTTTGGAGAGCCTTGCGAGTGGTGAGCACCTTGTGGATGTTCAAAGTGAAAATTCGGGAAATTTCCTTCCAGCAACGGGAGCAATGGGTGTCAAAGGGGACCTCTGCCACAGCATCCAGAACCTGATAGCCGTCATGGTTGACGATCTCGCCGGTAATGCGAATATCACCTGTAAAATGAATATCATTGAAGTCTTCGGGAGGGGGCGTGAGATAACCCAACTCAATTCGACGGACTTCTCCGGTCAGCATAGGGCGGACATCAATCAACATAGGAAATTCCTTTCTTCTGACTTTTTAGGCTTTCGATCTATTATACAAGATAAATATTCCTTTGTCAAGTGCGTTTTTGGAGAAAATGGCAGAATTTGAGCCCTTGGGATTGTAGAACTTGACATTGCAATAACTAACGGCGTACAATTGATCTCAAGTGTCGAAATAACTGTTGTTCAAACCGAGAGGGGGAAAGGACCATCTCAAGTGCCGAAGTTCCTTTCCCCCTCTCCGCCGCCATAGGCGGCTTCTCCCCCTATCTCCTTGGCTGTGGCTTTCGTAAACAGAGAGTGTTTTGCGGATGAATTAACCCTTGAACAGACCGTAGAACTTGACATTCGGGGGAGAGTATAGTATAATAGGAGCAATCGTTTGTTTGGGAGGGAAAAATGGATTTTCTCATTAAATTAGTTGTTTGTCTGATTGCTGGCATCGGCGCGGGATTGGGAACCGGCTTTGCGGGAATGAGTGCGGCGGCGGTGATCGGCCCGATTCTCATTACCTTTTTGAATATGCCTGCCTATACCGCCGTGGGTATTGCACTTGCCAGCGACGTCCTCGCCAGCGCAGTCAGTGCGTATACTTATAAAAAGAACAAAAATATCAACATCCGTGACGGATTGGTGATGATGCTCTTTGTACTTGCCTTTACCGTAGTAGGCAGTTTCGTTGCGAAATTAGTCCCTAACAGCACTATGGGTGGTTTTTCGGTATTTATGACCATGATGCTGGGTGTGAAATTCATCATAAAACCGGTCATGACCACCAAGGAAGCGATGGAATCGGTTTCCCGCAAGAAGCGGATTCTCCAATCCATGTTTACCGGTACGCTGATCGGCTTCATTTGCGGATTCATCGGTGCAGGCGGAGGAATGATGATGCTCCTCATCCTTACCTCTGTGTTGGGCTATGAGCTGAAGTGTGCGGTAGGCACCAGTGTGTTCATCATGACCTTCACGGCACTCACCGGTGCAGTGAGCCACTTTGTCATGGGTGGTCTGCCTGATCTGACCTGTCTTGCCCTTTGTGTGATCTTCACCCTGATCTTTGCCCGCGTTGCCGCATTGATTGCCAACCGTGCATCTACTGTATTTCTGAATCGCATTACAGGCGGCATTCTCGTTGCATTGGGCGTGGTGATTCTTGGTGTGCAATGGCTTGGATAAGTGATCAGACCAAACTATATAACAAACCGAACGGCGCAAGTATTTGCGCCGTTTTTTATAAAAGTTCTTTGCCCCGCTTTCTTTCAAGAAAGCGGGGTGGGGTGTGGGGCAAAGCCCCACTACAGAGCCTCTCTGAGCAGACCCAATATTTTTTTCTCCTCCCGTGACACCTTCACTTGGGATAGCCCCATGGCATTGCCCACCTGCTGTTGGGACAGCCGATGAAAGTATCGGAGCCGTATGATCTGCTGTTGCTCGGGGGTCAGCCGTGCGATGGCTTGCTCGAGAGCAATGTGATCGGTGAGGCGATCCAGCGGGGCATCGGGATCGGCGATGAAGCATTCCAGCGGTGCGCCGTCCTCGCCGCCTACCGTTTCGCTGAGGGAGCGGACAGGTCCTGCCGCATCCAATGCCGTGACGATCTCCTCCGTGGTATAGCCGGTAAGCTCTGACAATTCACTAACCGTTGGCTCACGCCCTTCTTTTCTGGAAAACTGTTCCCGTTCCCGCATCAGATGCACTGCACGGGTGCGGATGGTACGAGAAACCTTGATGATCCCATCGTCTCTGAGATGGCGGCGGATCTCACCGATAATCAGAGGAACCGCATAGGTAGAGAACATACATCCAAAGGAAAAATCAAATGATCGTGCCGCGCGGAGCAGTCCGATTGCGCCGATCTGCACCAGATCCTCATATTCAGTCCCTCGATCCCGAAAACGAAGCGCCACCGATTTTACCAGTCCCATATTATTTTCTACCAGCTCCGCCAGTGCAGGCTCGTCCCCCTCCGCAATCTGCCGAAGAAGAGTGTCATTATCTACCATATGCTCATCCTTTCCTTAGGAGAACTTGTCTCCACTTATGTAGAAGAGCTGTTAAACTGCATTTCGAAGGATACCAGTGTCCCCTTACTCGGCTTGGAGGTGACGGAGAATTTCTTGGACAACGATTGCATAATGGGAAGTCCCATACCGCCTCGCTCGCCGTCGGGATCGGTGGTGTATAGGGGTTGCATACAACGCTCAATATCGTCAATGCCGCATCCGCGGTCACGAATCTTTACCTTTAATATACCTTTCTCCGTAATGCGGACGATGATTTGAATTATCCCCTCTGTCCCTTTGTAGGCGTGAACCACGCAGTTGGTCACCGCCTCGGATACGATGACCCGCAGATCGGACAGTTCCTCTAAAGTTGGATCCAGTCGTGCGGCAAAGGCGCAGATGACCTGTCTTGCAAAGGCTTCGTTTTCAGACAATGCGGGGATCTCTAATTTGAATCCTTGTGTTTTGTGCTTCTTCATAATTGAACCTCCTCTTTTTGTGCAATGATGGGGATCAGCTTGTCCACCCCTGCAAGGGAAAGAATTTTGATGATCTGCGGAGTGGGATGGGACAGCTTCAGGATTCCCTTGACCTCTTTCATTCGAGTGTATCTGCCCAAAATCAGACCAAGGCCCGATGAATCCATAAAATCAACGCGGGATAATTCCATGACCGTCACCGTAGGACGGGTGAGAAAAATCTCTCGATCGATCGCCTCCCGAATATATTTTGCGCTGTGATGATCAATGTCACCGTCAATCACAACCAATAAGGTGTCCCCTTTTTTTTGACAGGTTACGCCTGCAATTTCCATTTTTTTATTTCCTTTCTATTATTTATATTGTAATTTGGAAAACTTCTTTTCAGTTGACGAATACTCGTCGGCTGATATATTTTAGCGGTTGACGAGCAAGTATTTGCCGATGAAAAAAGAACCATGGCTTCTGTGTACACAGAATACCATGGTTCTTTTGCAAATTATGTCAGAATAGAGGACGTTAATAATTTTTATCCCCGGGGCAAGTATTTGTCGCTTTTTTTAGGGGCGATGCACTTGCTTAGCCCTGGATTTTTTTCAGCGCATCCTCGGTTTTAGCGAGGGTGTCGGCATACTTCTTCATCTTTTCCTTTTCGCCGTTGACAACCGCTTCGGGTGCCTTTGCGACGAATCCGGGATTGTTCAGCTTCTTCTCGATGCGCTCGATCTCGCCGTGAAGCTTCTTGATCTCAGCCTTCAGACGAGCGATCTCCTTGTCCATGTCGATGATCTCGGCAAGGGGAATGAAGAAGGTCGCGCTGTCGGTCACGATCTGTACGGCGGTATCATCAGCGTAGCTGTCGCAAACGGTTACGTTAGCGGCAGATGCCAGCTTTTCGAAGAACTTAGCGGTCTTGGGAGCGTAAATGTCGGTCTGCTCGGTAACGATGAAGAGCGCTGCCTTCTTGGAAGGAGGCACGTTCATCTCGGCACGGCGGTTACGGATGGCGCGGATAGCGGTGATCAGTGCTTCCATCTGCTTTTCTTCAGCAGGGAAGGAGAGTGCATCGCTCATCTTAGGCCAATCGGTTACCATAATGGACTCGCCGGTGTGAGGCAGAGTCTGCCAGATTTCCTCGGTGATGAAGGGG
>JAZRIH010000049.1:0-14025 GCA_045645175.1 Eubacteriales bacterium
ACTCCCGTGGGAATGTACCCCAACAACGGTATCTCCCCCATGGATCTCGCCCTCTTTCCCCATCTAAACGGAGTTGCCGATCTGATCTACAATCCTGCCAAAACCAAACTGCTTCTGGATGCAGAGCGCATGGGCATCCCCCACATCGGCGGTCTGCCTATGTTGGTGGCACAAGCCAAGCTGGCGCATCTGCTCTTTTTCGGCAAGGTGACTACCGATGAAGCGGAAGTGGTCTGCCCCGATGAGGACATCGACTCCATCACCGCATCCATTCGCAGAGAAACCATGAACATTCTCCTCATCGGAATGCCTTCCTGCGGCAAATCCACCGTTGGGCGCATTCTTGCCGAGAAAACGGGACGTCCCTTCATTGACACCGACGCGCTCATCGAACAGCGGGCAGGTAAATCCATCCCCGATATTTTTGCAGAGGATGGCGAAGAAGCCTTCCGTCTGCAG
This sequence comes from Eubacteriales bacterium, assembly GCA_045645175.1. Lineage (GTDB taxonomy): Bacteria > Bacillota > Clostridia > Oscillospirales > CAG-272 > CAKSQF01. The sequence goes on from JAZRIH010000049.1 coordinate 460, forward strand.
GAAACAGCTGTTGCCGCTGATGTATGCAAGGGATCGGGACAGATCATCGCCACGGGCGGCGGTATTATCACCCGTGAGCGCAATCACGATCTCATTCGCCAAAACAGCTATGTGATCTTCATCAACCGCCCTCTCGAGGAGCTGTCCACCGACGGTCGCCCCCTCTCCCAGCAAAATCGGCTGTCCGATCTGTTGGCAGCACGCCTGCCCCTCTATCGAGCACTCTGCAATAAAGAGATCGCCTTTTCCAGTTCAGAGCAGGTTGCCAACGAGATCCTGCTCTCCTATCCAAGCTAATCCCTATCGGAGGAATTATGAAACTACTGATCATCAACGGCCCCAATCTGAATCTGCTGGGTCTGCGGGAGCCTGCCATTTACGGCGCACAGAACTACTCCACTCTTTGCGAAAATCTGCAAACGTGGGCAGAGGAAATGGGACATGAAATCGAGATCTTCCAATCCAATCACGAGGGTGTGATCGTGGACAAGATCCAATCGGCATACGGCGTATTCGAGGGAATTGTCATCAATCCCGCCGCCTACACCCACACCAGCGTGGCGATTTTGGATGCGCTAAAAGCAGTTGCCATCCCCACGGTAGAGGTGCATCTGTCAGACATTTCCAAACGGGAAGCGTTTCGGCAGTTCTCCTACGTCTCCTTGGCGGCAGAGAAGACCATCTGCGGTAAGGGATTCGAGGGGTACAAAGAGGCAATGGAGTGGTTTAGAGAAAACGCATAATGGAAATACAGTATACATTCATCGCCGAGGGAAATCCCTCGGCGATATTTTTATCGCTTTTATCAAATACCGCTGCAGTATGAGATTTCTTCTGTCCGCTAAACACCAATGTTTTTCTCCCCTCCCCCAAAAGACATATTTCCCCCGCCCTTTCGCATATAATGGAGTCAGCAATCCAATCAGGAGGGAGTCTATGGAACAGGTCATTTACGGCGACGTTTATCTCATTGTCAACTTCACTATGGACTATCTCGCCCTCTACCTCACGGCAAAGGCGGTCAAACTCCCTCCCAAACCGCTCCGCATCGCCATCGGGGCATCCCTGGGCGCGCTTTACTCGCTGATCGCCCTCTTTCTCCCCGATCAGAATCCCCTCTCTTTTTTCACTGCTGTCACCATTCCCTTTTTGCTGATCCTCGTCGCCTTCGGCTGGAAGGATTCTCTGCGGGACACACTCCGTCCCCTCGCCGCTTTTTGGATCATCTCCTTTCTCTTGGGAGGGGCAGCAACTGCGGTGAGTTATCTGGTAGGGCGCTGGGCAGATCGGGAAGCCCTCATCGGCGGTCAAGTAGAAGCACTTCCCGGTGAACTGCCCTATTGGGGAATCCTGCTTGTTGCCCTCATCGTGGGAGCCATCCTCAGTCTGCTGTTCAGGGGACGAAAAAAGCTCCCTTCCACCGCAACGCTCACCATCGGTGAGGATGCAACGACTGCAATCGCCCTTACCGGATTGGTAGACAGCGGCAATCTCCTGACCGAGCCCCTCAGCGGAACGGCTGTCATCTTAGTAGATCGAAGCTCTGCCGCCTTTCTGCCTCCCGAACTTGCCTTTCTCCAAACGGGAAAGTCCCCTACTCTCACTCCACGTCTGCGGCTGATCCCCTACTCTACCCCCACGGGGGAAGGGATACTCTACGGCTACCTCCCCAAATACGTAACGGTCAACGGCAAATCCCGCTCCGCTTGCGTGGCAATCGCCGATCTGCCTCAAGCAGATGGTCGACAGGATGCCATTCTCCCCGCATCTTTGCTTTAATTATCCTTTACAGTACCCATTCTTGTGAAATCCGAGGTGTTTTTCATGCTGATCAAGTTGATCTACTCCATTTTTGCCCGTTTATTTCCCAAGCTCGCCAAGGGAAATCGACTCTTTTACATCGGCGGAGCCGAAAGTCTGCCGAAGCCCCTCACCTCTGAAGAAGAGGCGTTTCTGTTGGAGCGAATGGACAGCGATCCCGCGGCTCGTTCTCAACTCATCGAGCGAAATCTGCGGCTGGTGGTGTTTATTGCGAAAAAATTCGAGAACACGGGTGTGGGCATCGAGGATCTCATCTCCATCGGCACCATCGGACTGATCAAATCCATCAATACCTTCCGTCCCGACCGGCAGATCAAGCTTGCCACCTATGCGTCAAGATGCATCGAAAACGAAATCCTTATGTATCTGCGGAAAACGGCAGGACAAAAGGAGCTGTCCATCGATGAGCCTCTTCACATCGATTGGGACGGCAACGAGCTGCTTCTTTCCGACGTACTGTCGGATGATGAAGATTCGGTAAGCCGTGGGCTGGAATGGGAGGAGGATCGGAAAACGGTAAACATCGCCCTCTCCCATCTCTCCCCACGGGAGCGAGAGATCATCGAACTGCGGTTTGGGCTGCGAGGCGGACGAGAGCTGACCCAAAAAGAGGTCGCCGCCAAATTGGGGATCTCTCAATCTTACATATCCCGACTGGAAAAGAAGATCATCGCACGGCTGAGAGTGGAAATTGAGGGGAAGGTGTAGCGTTAACTGCAACAATCACAAGTGTGCAAATAACCATAAAAAAAAGAGCGCCATAAGGCGCTCCAGTATATATTCAAGTTGCCGCCAGCCAAGGAAGTGGGTGGAGAGCTCGAGAGGAGGGCGAAAACTTCGGCGTTTGAGATGGTAGCAGTTGCAAAGCAACTGCCTCCCTCCCTCTCGGTATGGCAGGGGACTTTTTCGACACGCTCAAAGGAGTGCTTTCACGCACTCCTTTTCCCATTCACCTCAGCTGATGTTGATATTGCCGCTTTCTTTGACGGTCACACCCTTTTTCACAAAAGATGGCATACTCTGATAAAGCTCGTCGATCTTGCCGGGAGCTGTGAAGACCCCATCGGGATCGAAATTCAGTTTGGATGCCGATGCACCTCTGGGAAGGAGATACTCGCTGATGAGATCGATGGAATAGGGCTTGGACAGCACCTCACAGAGCACACCATTCTCGTCCTTCACACTCTGCCCCATCAGGGTAACCATCTTCACATTTTCCTCGGATACCTCCAGACCGCTTTGAATCAGCGGAATCAGATCGGGGGCAGTCAGATCGCTTTTAGAATAAGACAAACAGGTGGTCCCCAGCTTCAAAAGGGTAGGGAAAGTAAAATTGCTCTTCACCTTTTTGAAGAATGCCGACAAAAAGATCTTCTGCGCATCCATTCTGCCGTAATCGGCAGTTTTGTATCCGCTTCGGAAGCGCACAAACTGCACCGCCTCCGCACCGCCCAAATGTTGAGTTCCCGCTTTCAAGTGAATGTGAAGATTTTGACTGTTGTCGTCATAATCGATATCCATGGGCACGTTCAAGGTCACGCCCCCTACGGCATCCACAATTTTCTTGAGTCCTTGGGTGTTTACCGAAATATAATGATCAATATTTACTCCAAAATTATGGGACAAAAACACACGAAGCGCCCGATTGCCTGCATGGGCAGCTTCATTTGCATCAGCTCCATTCTTGCGTGCCTTGGCAGCAGCATTGGCATAGACAGCGTTCAGCTTGTGGGAACCACCTGCTCCGCTGCTTACATAGGTGTCACGGGGAATCTGCAATACCCTCACATTGCCCGCTTCCCGATCCAAATTCACCAGCATGATCACATCACTGCCGCCCAGCGCCGAATCGATTCCCGTAACCAATATGGTCACATTCTTTTTGGTGGCCGCAGCCACCATTTCCTCTCCCGACTGCTTCATCGCTTCTATCGCATCCACCGCGGAACGTCCTGCTTCCTGAAAGAGTGCAGACTCGTGGCGGAACAATTTTTGATTCCAGCCGGTCAGCTGTCCGCCGGTAATCACTACCGCGGTCATCACCAAACCGATCAATAAAAATTTTCTGATTGCTCTGAACATGACTTCCTCCCAACACAGGCTAATCAATCGCCTGCCGATTCCCTCATAGTTTGGAACGATCCGTCCGGCTTATTCCGTGAAATATATAGAAAAACGGGAAGTTTCTGTGTTTTTTCTACAAAACAAGTGGATAATTCAGGAAATGACAGTTGACTATTTAGAAAAAATGTTGTACAATAAACTATATCCATTCTGGAAAGAAGGCGCAATCCATGAATAAAATTTTGACTGTTCCTAACGGAATTACTTTTCTCCGTATCGTAGGTGCAGTTGCATTGCTTTGGCTATCCCCATTATCTATCGCTTTTTTCATTGTCTATTCCATTTGCGGACTCAGCGATCTGCTGGATGGAACAGTCGCACGACTCACCGGTCAAACCAGCGAGTTCGGAGCAAAACTAGACAGTATCTCTGACTTGTTGTTTTATTTTGTGATGCTGATCAAGATCTTTCCCATCTTGTGGGCCCGTTTACCCAAATCCATATGGGTACTCGTTGCTTTTATTTTGATCATCCGTTCCCTTTCCTATCTGACTGCCGCAATCCGTTACAAAAGCTTTGCATCCCTGCATACCTATCTAAACAAAGCCACCGGATCGGTACTGTTTGCAGTTCCCTATTTCTTGAATCTGCCTTTTGCCAACGCCTATTGCTGGTTTATTTGCATCATTGCCCTCGCCGCTTCCACCGAAGAACTGCTGATGCATCTCATGACCAAACAATATACTGCAAACATCAAAACAATCTGGGCAATCCAGCGACACGATTGATTTTTTATGACAATAAAGGAGTCTACCATGGAACAGAACCGCACAGAAATCCACAACGAAATCCCTTATTCCAAAAAGGTGAAGCACTATGATACTACCAAGCTTCCCCTCAGACAGCTTGGCATTTTCACCTTCCTCATCTGGATCCTCAGTAAGATCCTGATGATCGGACAAAAATATAAGGTTGAGAAGATCGACATGGACAAGGTCAAGTCCCCTTATATTCTCCTGTCCAACCACATGTATTTCGTGGACTTTTATCTCAACGCAATCGCTACCTTCCCCAACAAGGTTTACAACATCGCCACCGTGGACGGTTACTATCGCCGCCCCTTCCTGATGGAATGGATCGGCTGTATGTGCAAGCGTAAATTCACCACAGATCCCGATCTGGTAAAATCGGTTGAGCACGTACTGTACAAGAAAAAAGGCATTCTCTCCATGTATCCCGAGGCGAGATACAGCCCTGTAGGCACCACCGCCATCCTTCCCGAATCCATGGGTATGCTGGTGAAAAAGATGAAGGTACCGGTAGTAGTTCTGCTCCACCACGGCAACTATCTCCACACTCCCTTCTGGAATTATCGCAAGCCCCGCAAGGTGCCGCTTCACACCACCATGCGCTGTGTGCTGACCGCCGAGGAAGTGGAGAAGCTCTCCGCTATGGAAATTCAGGAAATCATCACCAAGGCGATGGAATACAACGAATACCGTTGGCAGAAGGAAAATAATATCCACATCACCGAGCCCTTCCGTGCTGAAGGTCTGCACAAGATCCTCTATCAGTGCCCCCACTGTATGGCAGAAAGCAAAATGACCAGCGAGGGCGCAACCCTCACCTGTACCGCCTGCGGAAAGTCCTGGGAAATGGACACCCTTGGCGAGCTTCACGCTACCGAAGGTGAAACTGAGTTTACCCACATCCCCGATTGGTTTGAGTGGGAGCGCGCCAATGTCCGCCGCGAGGTAGAGGAAGGCAGATACTATTTCGAGGACGAAGTGGACGTGTATTCTCTCCCCTCCTGCATGAAATTCCAGACGGTTGGCAAGGCAAAGCTGATCCACTCTCCCGACGGCTTTACCGTTGAGGGCGAATATGATGGCAAGCCCTATCGCATTCACCGTCCTGTTGCAGGTATGTACGGTGTACACATCGAATACGATTACTGCTATGTCCGCCCTGAGGATTGCATCGATATTTCCACCCACAACGACTCGCTCTACTGCTATCCCACCAAGAAAGACGTTGTCACTAAGCTGTCTTTCGCCACCGAGGAGCTCTATCGCTACCACATGAAGGACCGTCTGGAGCGCAGACGGGCTCGCATGAAGGAAAGAGAGCGCAAAGCCGCAGAAAAGCAGACTGTATAATCCATATAACTAAATCCCCCACGGAATTGATCCGTGGGGGTTTGTTGTGATAACAGTTTTGAAAAACCTCTTGACAAATCGCCGATTTTCTGCTCTAATGTATATAAGATGATTTTTCGTCCATACTATGGAAAAACACAGGAGAAAAACCAATGATCTACACCGTTACCGTAAATCCTTCACTTGATTATGCCATGGAGGTAAGTGATCTGCTCCCGGGCAGAACCAACCGCTCGTCAAATGAGCAGATCAGCTTTGGCGGAAAGGGAATCAATGTATCTGCCATTCTCACAGAGCTTGGGGCAGACAATATTGCCTTTGGATTCGTGGCGGGCTTTACCGGAGAGGCATTGGAACGTGCCGTCAGCCGTGCCGGAGTGAAATGCGAGTTCATCCGCTTACGGGAGGGCATGACACGCATCAATGTGAAGTTAAAGGGAAAAAACGAAACAGAAATCAACGCAAGCGGTCCGGAGATCTATCCCGAGGCGTTGGATGTATTTCTTGCTAAGTTGGATCGCATTGGCGAAGGAGATACCTTGGTTTTGGCAGGCAGTCTGCCTCCCTCCCTTCCCCGTGATCTGTACTGTCAGATTCTCGCCCGTCTGGACGGCAAAGGGATCCGTTTTGTGGTAGATGCTACGGGAGAGTTGCTCCTCTCCGCCCTGGTCTACCATCCTTTCCTCATCAAACCCAATCTCCACGAACTGGAGGAGCTGATCGGACATCCCCTTCCGGATGACCGATCCATCGTAGACGGAGCACGTACCCTCCAAGCCAAGGGCGCACGAAACGTATTGGTATCCTTGGGCGGCGACGGCGCAATTTTGCTGGACGAATTCGGCATGATCCACCGTGCTCATGCAGTAGGCGGGCCTGCCATCAACACCGTAGGGGCAGGCGACTCCATGGTAGCGGGATTTTTGGTGGGTTGTGCGGTTGACTATTCCCATGCTTTGCGCATGGGCATTGCCGCAGGCGGAGCCACCGCTCATTCCATGGGTCTTGCCAAAAAAGAGGAAATTCTGTCATTGCTGTAATTCTACTTTTGGATAACATAAAACACCCCGCCGTTTGGCGGGGTGTTCTGTATGAATCGATTCAATTCAAAATATTCTCTTCCAGCCATTTCTTCACAACGGGGTCGAGAGCAGGATCGGCTACCATCTTCTTCGCTTCTGCGTAAAGATTGGTATAATAGCCTCCGCCTGCACTATTTTCACCGGTGTAAGTAAAATAGTAGGTGTGCTCGATGCCGTTGGCATCTGCATAAGTGATGTAGGGACGTGCAGCGAAATTGGTGTCATAATGACCTGCTGTAAATCCACACACAAAGGCATTAAACAGAATATATCCATTGTAGGTCGCATAGGTGCGCACCGCGGGTACGGTAACTGCTCCGCCCTTGTCCAGATACTTGGCATCCGACTTGAGAATCATCGGATTGTGGCTGTTGATGTAGGCGCTCATCTGCGTCACCATACCAAAACCAATGTCTTTAGCGGTATTTTTCTTCGGCTGAAGAGGATTGTTCTTCTTATTCAGCTTCTCTAGCTTATTGATCAATGCAGTCGAGATTCGGCCCAGATAACGGATACCGGTAGATTCGCCTGCTACCTTGACCTCTACGCCTGCAAAACCGAATTCGGGAACCATCTCTCCTGCAGGTCCGAAGGGATCATTGCTATCCTTCGCCATGGTACCCAGAGGAATCCAGCCTGCATAGACTAACAAGTCACCGGTAATGGTGATGGTCAGCGGTGCCGCATAGGACGCATCCTGCTCGGAAGCGGCTTTGGGATTGTAGAACCAACCTGCAAAGAGGTAACCGTCGGCTTCCAATTGATACTTATTCAGATCGATGATCTGGTTCAGTTCTACGGTAAAGAGGTGAAGTGTCTTTCCGCTGAGAGGATCCACGAAGGTTGCGGTAAAGGAACGGAACTGACATTGATAATCAGTAATGTCGGAAGGAATATTGCCGTAGATCCATTCACTCCAGCCATCTCCCGAAGGCAGACGGTAACGGATAGAATAGTCCACCGATTCGATACCCAAGGGCAGTGCGGTAAGGGGATTTCCGTTTGCGGTTGCCGACCAGTTAGTGCCGGTAGGCATATTAATAACCGTCAGCACACACTTGGCAGTCAGACCGTTTTCGGTAGTGGCCGTAACTGTTGCACTGCCAATTCCCACAGCTTGGATTACACCCTCGGATACCGAGATTACACCGGAGTTGGAGCTGGTCCATTTGATGGTCTTCTGAGTGGTATCCACAGGAAGCAGTGTATAGCCCAGTTGATATTCATCCCCGATCAGCAGGGTCAGCTTACTATCCGAAAGGGTAATGGACGTAGGAGGGATCTCCTTCATCTTTACGGTGATACGGAAAGTGTCTTTGAAGCCACTGTAGGAAACCGTTACCGTTTGTTCCCCGGCTTGATTCATATCATAACCGGTGCAAGTATAACCTGCAATATCGAAGGCAGTACCGTTGGTGAATCGCGCTTCCACAACCATGCCTGCGGTTGAGAAGTCATCGCCTACTGTATAGGTTGTTTTAGCAGGCGGGGTTGTGATATGAATGGACGAGATCTCTGCATTTTGATAAACGGCATAGTCCAGTCGTACCCAACCTTCATTTCCGTTGTGGGTTGTATATCCCCAATAGTAGGGGGAAACCTTCTGCAGCTTGGTGATCTGTAAAATGGTACCGTTGGGAATGGTTTCAATTACAGTGCCCTCTGTAGTACTGGGATGAGTACGCAGATTCAAACCGCCGTTGGCTGCAACACGGTAAGCACCGATTTGATAGTCATCGGTATCGGGGATCTGTCCGTTATTGATCTCCACATTCCGAGGCATATTATAGTAAAGAATTTCTCTGGAACGCAGAGAAAGATAGAAGCTTTCCCATGTCCACTGACGGGTATAGATGATACAGTCTTTGTTATTGGAGTTGCATTCGTATGTAACAAAACCGGTAGCGGTCACCGAAATAACAAACATGGAGTGACCGGCACCTGTACGGATATGTCCACCGGGACCCACGTCCATAAATACATTCTTTACGGTATTGGCTGTCCATTGACCGGCAGCAAGCTTTTTACCGAAAGCGTTGTAGAAATCGGTTGTATTGGAAAAATCGTGAGTGCCGTAGAGTCGCCATTGACAGAAGCGGGCAAAGCCCATACATTGTACACCGCACAAATCCACCTGGTAGTTGTTCTTATTAGGCCAATAGCGGACACAGTTTTCCCAGGATTTGTTATTGGAAATACAGTAGCCCTTGGTATGACAAGAGCACGGACCACCGTTTTGGGTGAAATAGGAACCTACGGGATAGTCCGAGAACGGCAGAGCAACACCGTTGATGGTGATGGCACCCGAAGTAGAAGTGAGGGTACCGCTTCCCTCCCCAAAATCATAGGGGGTAATGGAATCGGCTGAAATCTTATACCGATAGGTAATGTAGGTATCGTTTTCTTCGGTGAGCAGGTAACCGGGAGTGGTTTCCTCATCTTTATAGTGGGGATTAGGAAGGAAGAGCAAGATCTCATCTGCACTCTTCAGCTCAAAATCGCAAACCGAGGCAAGAGATGCATCGTCCGAGCCCTTGCGGGTAGCAAAATCCACCAGCAGATCGTTGTTATCGTACAGCTTGTCGCCACAAAGATAATAGATCTTATGCTCCAGCATGGCAAAGGAGGTAATGGGCTCCGGCGTACCGCCAACGATAACCTGTTCGCCGCTGCTGAGATCGTAGGTAGACAAGGTATTGCCCGACGCAAACCAAAGGGTATTGCCCTGCACGCAGATCTCGGTTGCCGAAAGATCGGCAAGCTTGGTGAGATGATCACCGTAAAGGGTATACAGCGCACCGTTTTCATCCAGATAATAGGTCATATCCCCCTTATCCACCGCGCGGGCAGAGGTGAGAGGCGATGCAATCGGCTGTTTTGCCGGCTCTGTAGTAATTGCAGGATCGGTCGACTTACACGAGACAAGTCCTGCGGCAGTAGGAACAAGCATGGTAGCGGCAAGCAAAAGGGCAAGCCATCTTTTTTTCATATAAGATATCTCCAAAAATATAATCTTTACAATTAAGGAAAGTTAACCGCTCTGCCCATTGGCAGAACCATAGTTAGAATAATTATAGCATTTTTTCGACAAAATTTCAACTATTCCAATGTAAATTTTCACTGAATTGGTATTCCAATTTTTTCATCTGCCCCACAGATATTTCCTCTCTTGTCCCTGACTTGCCTGATTGCAAATTGCAATTCTTTCGGATCTCGTTCAAAAATTACAAAAACGCAATTGACACTATCCTTTTTTTGTGCTATAATGATGGCAATCACATCTCGAAATATAAAATTTTGCCGAAAGGAACACCTTATGAGCATTTGGAAAAAATCCCTCAGCCTGTTGCTTGCCGCTACCATGCTGACCCCTCTCACGGCTTGTAACGATACGAAAAATAACAACCAAACCACCACCGCCGCTACTACGGAGGATCCTATGAACAGTCCCACTCCCGGCATTGCGACTCTCACCCCCGAGGAAAAAGCCGCTTACGGCGAGCTTGCCATCCGCAACGCAGAGCGTGCTCACACTTTGGCACAGGGATTGGAAAAAGCGTTTATCTCTGATCGCGGCGGAAACTTCTCGGTAGGCATGTACGCCTCCACTAAATCTCCCCGTCCTACCGGTACCGCATCGGTATGGCATCTGTCTGCGGTGCTGTCCATGACCTCCAAACTGTGGTCCTTGGATGCAGGCGGCGAGGGCGCTCACTACGAAACTCTGTACGGCAATCTGTACAACGCCATGCAGTACCACAAGGGCACCGGATGGGTAACCACCTACAACGGCACCTCTCAGCAGACCATGTATGCGGTCAATCGCGCCAACACTCCCGGCACTGCATCTTTGGCAGGCGTTGCCGCAGTATACGACGACCAGATGTGGATCATCCGCGAGCTGATCTATGCTTACCGACTCACCAAAGAAGAGAAATACCTCACCGAAGCAATGCAGCTTACCGATGTTGTCCTGGAAGGATGGGACACCACCGTCATTGACGGCAAGGAAGTGGGCGGCATTTGCTGGGGTCCCGGTTATCAGACCAAGCACACCTGCTCCAACGCCCCCATGATTCAGCCTTTGGTAGAGCTGTATGAAATCATCGTAGAAGAAGACCGTCCCTTGGAAGTAGACTATCTGGGATGGGCAATCAAGATCTACGATTGGTGCGTGGACTATCTGGACCGCGGTAGCGGTGTCTACGGCGACTTGGTAGGATCTTCCCGTAAGGAAGAAGGATCGGGCACTACCAAGAAATACGTAACCACCTCTCAGTCCGACGGACTGGATCAGAATGCATACGCATATAACACCGGCACTATGATCTCGGGCGGCGCTTGCCTCTACCGTGCCACCGGCGATGCGAAATATCTCACCCAAGCCAAGAAGAGTGCCAAGGCGGCTTACCGTGAATTCACTTTCGAAGATAAGACGACCGGTCTGAAGCAGTACACCGCTAAGAGCAACAGCATTTACAATAGCACCGTTTGGTTCAATCTGATCCTGCTGGAAGGATTTTTGGATCTCTTCCCCTACGATCCTCTGTGCCAGACCTATATTGAAACCTTCCAAAAGTCTTTGGACTACGGCTTTGAGAACCATCTGGACAAAAACAAACTGATGCCCCGTGACCTGCTCAAGGGATGGGACACCACCGCCACCAAGCCCGGCGATACCAACACCAAACCCGATGCCACCAAGGACGTCATGGACCAGGCGGCTCTTGCCGAGATCTACGCACAGCTTGCCGAGTTCTACGCATATTTGGCAAAGCAGTAACCAACAAATATAATCAGAGCGGGCTTACGCCCGCTCTTTTTATTTGCCAACTGCAAGTGAACATTGTTTGCCGTTTTCTCGGAGTTTTTATCTCCGGCGCTGAAATGGCATTGAAAAATTCACATTTTTATGATATAATGAGTTCGAAAAATAAGAATTTGCAGGAGAAACGTAATGGTTATTGAAACAGAACATCTATTACTCCGGGAAATGACAGAAAAAGATTTCGATGCACTTTACAAGATTTTGGCAGATTCTGATATTATGCAACATTATCCATACACTTTTGACGACGCAAGAGTGATGGGCTGGATAAATAGAAATATTGAACGATACAAAACATTTGGCTTTGGCTTATGGGCGGTATGTTTGAAGGACACAGGCGAAATGATAGGTGATTGCGGATTGACAATGCAATTCATCAACGGGCAAATAAAACCTGAAATCGGATATCATATAAGAGCAGATAAACAAAGAAAAGGATACGCAAAAGAAGCTGCCATCGCAGTCAGAGATTGGACGTTTAACAACACGCCATTTAACATTATTTATTCCTATATGAAGTATACGAATGAGCCGTCAGCTAAAACTGCGATTTCCTACGGTTGTAAACAAGTAGATGAATTTACTGATGAGATAAATGAAATTACAAAGGTATTTGCAATTTCAAGAGATGAATGGACTAATCTATAAATTCCAATTTACGTGAACAAAAAAAGCGGAGGCTCACGCCTCCGCTTTTCCACATATTATTTATCTCCATAAACGCTCCATCGTCCCATTCGATGTCGCGCTTGATGATCTTTCCATCTAATTGGAATGGTAATGCGGATTACTTGAAGTATCTCTTCAAAAATCCTTCAAATGCTTTGCCATGACGGGCTTCATCTCTGCCCATTTCATGGACGGTATCGTGGATCGCATCCAGATTCAGTGCTTTTGCACGCTTTGCCAGATCGAACTTGCCTGCGGTTGCACCAAACTCAGCGTCTACTCTTACGCGGAGATTTTCCTTGGTGGAGTCGCTGATGATCTCACCCAGCAGTTCGGCAAACTTAGCGGCGTGCTCAGCTTCCTCCCATGCCGCCTTTTCATAGTAACGGCCGATTTCGGGATAGCCTTCACGGTGTGCCACTCTTGCCATTGCCAGATACATACCAACTTCCATGCACTCTGCATTGAAGTTTGCACGGAGATCGTCGATGATGTCCTGGGGTACGCCCTTGGCTACGCCGGGAATATGCTCAGCCGCCCAAGTCTTTTCGCCGCCTTGGAGAGTGAACTTCTCAGCAGGAGCAAAACAGATGGGGCATTTTTCGGGAGCATTATCACCCTCGTGAACGTATCCGCAAACATTGCACACATACTTTTTGGTGCCGTTGGATTCCACAACCTTAGGTTCCTCTGCCTTTACGGGAGCAGATCCGCCGATCTTTTCGAAATCCTCTACGCCATGCTTACAGATGGGACAAATATAACCTTCGGGAAGGGTTTCGCCCTCGTATACATGGTTGCAAACGGTACAACGCCAACCGGTCTTGACAGCAGGCTTCGCCGCGCTTGCTTTGATTACGGTCTGGTAATAACCGTAGGTACAGTTTTCAGCTTTTTCCAGTACCTCGCCGTCCACCAGCTCGCCGATAAACAGAGTGTGGCT
>JAZRIH010000050.1:0-5993 GCA_045645175.1 Eubacteriales bacterium
TTGTTGTCATGGCAGACGGTAGAATCCAGCAGATCGGTACACCCGTAGAGATCTACAACGAGCCTGTAAACGCCTTTGTTGCCGACTTTATCGGTGAATCCAATATTGTTGCAGGCACTATGCCCCGTGACTATGTGGTTAAATTCGCTGGTCACAGCTTTGCTTGTGAGGATTCCGGCTTTGCACGCAACGAAAAGGTTGACGTTGTGGTTCGTCCCGAGGACATTGACATCGTTCCCGTAAAGGATGCAATGCTCACCGGCGAGGTTACTTCGGTTACCTTCAAGGGCGATTACTACGAGATCATCGTGGATATCAACAATTTCAAGTGGATGATTGAATCTACCGATAGAGTCAATGCCGGCGATACCATTGGTATTTCCATTGACCCCTATGAGATTCAGGTTATGAAGCGTTCCGAGTATTCCGACAAATTCGGCGATTACTCCAGCTTCAGCGATGAAATGGATACCATTTCCGATCCCGAGGAGGAAGAGGAGTGAAGCGGCGCTCGCTCCTGCAGCGGTTTGCTGCCGCCCCCCACATTGTGTGGGCGGTGCTGTTTATCATCGTTCCCCTTATCTTTATCGTTTATTACACCTTCACCGATGCAAAAGGCGCCTTTACGCTGGACAACCTTGCCACCATTGCATCGCCCAGCTATTTGATGATCTTCCTGCGCTCAGTAATGTTTTCCATTCTGGCAACGGTCATCTCCCTACTTATCGGTTATCCCTTGGCATTTCATATTGCCAACATGAAGCCCACTACCCAGCGCATTGCCATCGTTTTGGTAATGCTTCCTATGTGGCTGAACTTCCTGATCCGTACCTACTGTCTGAAAATCCTGCTTAATGACCAGGGTCTTATCAACTCTTGTTTAGGATTGTTTGGCATCGAGCCCTTGAAGCTTCTGAACACCTCCGGCGCGGTTATCTTTGCAATGGTATACAACTATCTGCCTTACATGATCTTGCCCATTTACACGGTTATTTCCAAAATGGACAGCAATTTGCTCACCGCGGCATCCGACCTTGGATGCAACCGTTATCAGACTCTGACCAAGGTTGTGCTTCCCCTCTCTTTCTCCGGAATTATGTCGGGCGTCACCATGGTATTCGTTCCCTCTATCAGTACCTTCTACATTTCTGATGCTATGGGCGGACGTACCTTCTCGCTGATCGGTGACACCATTGAACGTCAGTTCAAGGAAGCTGACAACTACAATGTAGGTTCTGCCCTCTCCCTGGTTTTGATGATCATGATCATTATCAGTATGACCATCATGAACAAGTATGCCGATGAAGACGGAGGTATGATCGTATGAAACATGTCTCCCGTATTTACACCATCCTTTGCTTCGTGATCCTCTATGCTCCCGTAGCGGTCATGATGCTCTTCTCCTTTAACTCCACCGATAGCATCTTTTCCTTCAGCGGATTTTCTCTGCGTTGGTATAAGAGTATTTTATCCGGCGGAGAAGCAGTAGATACACTGATCAACTCACTGGTGCTTGCCGCACTCTCTTCGGTGATCTCCACCATCATCGGTACTGCTGCTGCCATCGGTATCTTCTACATGAAGAAGAAATGGATCAAAAACACCGTAACTCAGGTAACCAACATCCCCATGATGAATCCCGATATCGTTACCGGTATCTCCATGATGCTGTTGTTTATCACAGTTGGCACATTGATCCATGCTAACATTCTGGGCTTTGGAACCATTCTCGTCGCTCACATCACCTTCAGCCTTCCCTATGTGATCCTCTCGGTTATGCCTAAGCTCAAGCAGCTGGATCCCAATCTGTCCGAAGCTGCTCTGGACCTTGGCTGTACTCCTCTTCAGGCTTTTTGGAAGGTTGAACTGCCTGCGATTATCCCCGGTATCCTCTCGGGTATGATTATGGCATTCACCCTGTCGCTGGACGACTTCGTTATCAGTTACTTCACCACCGGCGCTTCCTTCAAGACCTTCCCCACCTACATTTACTCTCTGGTCAAGAAGCCCTTCAAGCCCAACATTTATGCGCTGTCTTCCATTATGACGATTGCGATCTTGATCCTTTTGATCATCTCTAATGTTGTGTCTTCTAAGGATAACTCCGCTAAACCTAAAAAGGCGAAGTCCACGAAGGGAGGAAAGTCATGAAACGCTATTTTCAATATCTTTTCTCTTTGGTCGGTTTAACACTTCTCCTGTGTGTTCTGATGGCACTTCCCGTTTCCGCGGACGAAGTTACGCTGAACATTTACAACTGGGGTGAGTATCTGTCCTACGATGACGAAGACTGCTACGATGTTCTGATTGAATTTGAGAAGTATTACGAGGAAACCTACAAGCAATCGATTACAATCAATTATTCCGAGTTTGACAGCAATGAAAGCCTTTACGCCAAGATCAAAAACGGCGTATCCGGCTACGATGTGATTATTCCTTCGGATTACATGATTGCACGATTGATCGGTGAAAAACTGCTGGAGCCGCTCAATTTCGATAACATCCCTAATTATCAGTACATCGATGATGCCTTTAAAGGTCTGTATTACGATCCCGACAATCGCTATACTGTTCCTTATACTTACGGTCGCGTGGGAATCATTTACAATTCTCAAATGGTTGCCAAGGAAGATGTTACCGGCACTTGGGATCTCATGTGGAACGATCATTACACCGGTAAGATCCTCCAATTCAACAACTCCCGCGATGCATTCGGTACTGCTATGTACAAGCTGGGAATCAGCGTGAATACCAAAGATCCTGCCGATTGGGAAAAGGCAAAGGACGAACTGAGCAAACAAAAGCCTATCCTCAAATCCTTCGTCATGGACGAGGTATTCGGCGAAATGATGAACGGTGATGCTGCTATTTCCGCTTACTATGCCGGAGACTTCCTTTACATGTACGAGGATAATCCTGATCTGCGTTTCTATTATCCTGCAGAAGGCTCTAACCTGTTTGTGGATGCCATGTGTATTCCAAAAGGATGCCAGAATAAGGAAGCCGCTGAGATCTTCATCAATTTCATGCTCTCCCATGATGCAGCTGTCGCCAATGCAGAATCCACCTACTATGCATCCCCAAATTCGCTGGTTTTCAATGATCCCGAATATGCGGAGTATATGAACTCCATTCATCCCGATGCTATGGAAATCCTCTACCCCGATGATTTCGATTTCCACGGTCAGTATGACAAATATTGCTTCCGCAATATGGACCGAGAAACGCTGACCATGGTAAACGGTCTGTGGGAAGAAGTCAAATTGGACGACTCTCTTGGTATTTCCGTGTATATCCTTTGTATTCTGGTAATTGCAGTCATTGCGGGGCTGATTATCCGCCACCATGTGGTTTGGAAACGGCGAAGCAAATACTACGACTAAGCTATATCCAATAGAAAAACGCTTGCTGATTTTCAGCAAGCGTTTTTTCTATTGATTATCTATATCGCATCCACACCAACATATCGCTCTCGCCACGATTGGCAAAAGCGTAGTAGGGGATCAGTGTGATTCGGGTAGGCGTATAGCGATCTGCAAGGGGACGATACAGTGTGGAGGACTCCTCGCAAAGATAGCCATCGACACAAATCCGATTCATCCCATATTCCTCTGCAAACTGCACCTCCGGATTCAGCGTTGTACTGAATGCCAGTCGGTGAAGGTTCACATTTTGATTGTCAATGCCTTCGATGCAGTAGACAATGGGCCCCATCATCAACGCAACCTTACCTGCCGCATCGTTCACCTCGCCGTTGGCTTCATAAAGGGTGGGAAGCATTTCCATGTTCAGGCTAATCTCGGTATCCTTCCCTGCTGTTTCCACAACTGCATATCCCTTTTCCATGGTATAAGGCAGATTCAAAGTAAACTGCTGACACCATGCGGGAATGCGCAGAGCTATTTTATCAGCACCACTCACCTTAACGGCAACTGTGCCATTGGAAGGATAAGCGGTGTTCACTTGTACTGTCATTGCGTCATTGTGGAAGACTGAAGTCATGTATTGATCCACATAGCAGGTCGTTCCCTTCACACGGTAAACGAATCGTTCCATAGAGGAAAGGAGACGGTTCAAATTAGGCGGACAGCAGGAACAACCAAACACCTTCACACGCTGGGTAATGGGGTAACGTTCACGAGGAACGGTAGAAGTGTTTTTATGGTGATCTCTCAGAGTAATCTCCAGCGGATTTTCATAGAAGAAAGAAACACCGTCCAAGGAAAGACCGGGGAGCATTCCGTTATACATAGCACGTTCTACGGTATCGGCATAGACTGAATCACCGCAGAGCTCCAGCATCTTCTGTGAAAAGAGCATCAGACCGATAGATGCACAGGTTTCAGTATAGGCACGCTCAGCAGGAAGATCATAGGCAACTGTGAAGGCTTCCCCGATGTTGGTGGAGCCAATGCCGCCTGTAATGTACATTTTGCGTTCTACAACATCCTCGAAGAGGCGCTTGCAGGCATTTTCCAAATCCACATCATTGATTTCTTTCGCAAGATCAGCCATGGCGGTGTACAGATACATGGCACGGACAGAATGTCCCTCTGCTAAGGTCAATTCCCGTACCGAAACATGGCTTTGCTCATAGCGCATGAGAAATTCACGCAGGATCTGTTTATCCTTAGGATTGTTGCCGCGTTGATTAATGAAGAATTTGCAAAGCTCCAAATACTTCTCTTTTTGGGTTGCTCGATAGAGGCGAAGTAGTGCGATCTCAATTTCCTCGTGACCGGGAGTCACAAATGCCGCAGACTGCTCCTCCACGAAAATCTTATACACACAATCGGCTGCACGTTCCATGCATTTTAAAAAGCGATCTTTGCCGGTTGCATAGTAATACGCAACTGCCGCTTCAATCAGGTGACCGATGCAGTAAAGCTCGTGATTGTTTCGATTGGTAAAGCGATTTTCGGGCTCGATGGCGGTATAATAGGAGTTAATATAGCCATCCTCCCATTGACTCGCGATGATATCATCGATCATCCCTTCCACACGGGCTTCCAGCAAAGGATCGGGAGATTTGGCGATCACATAAGCAACGCCCTCCATCCATTTGGCAACGTCACTGTCCCAAAAGATATGGGGACGGTTGGGCATCCCCTCTTTCCAATTACATTTGAGGGCTTCAAAGCGCCCCGTTTCAGCAAAACGGTCGTAGACGGCATAAAGGGTGGTCTTGCGGTTTTTATCAGCAAGTTCTTTCCAAAATCCACCGTTGATAGTTACGGTATCAAACTGAAAATCCATAGAAATCTCCTATATCAGTCAGCATTTTCCACGATGATCTGGCACATTTTCATTGCCGCAAGAGCGGTGTTATGGCTTTCGGGAGTCACACCCGCACAGCAAGCCGCGTCCACAACAATCTCAACTTCGGGCAAGAATGCCTTCAGGAGCAGTGCATTAGAAAGGACGCAAATATCGGTGCAAAGACCAATGAGGGTGATTTTCTCGATGGGCTTTTTCTGATGCTCACGGAGAAGCACTTTGCCCAACACGGTAGAACCGAAGGTGGGCTTGTCGATATAAGTACCCGTACAAATGGATGCAAGAGATTCACGCACTTCCCAACCATGGGTGTCGCGAATGCAATGCTCAACGGGGAGATGGGTGCCTTCCATAGTAGTGAGATAATCCTCGCTATGGGTGTCACGGGTGAAGTATACTTCGCCCTCAAAGGAGCGAATCTTTTCCTCTACTTTAGGCAGGATGGCTACTGCCTCGGGAGTGCCCAGCGAGCCGTCGATGAAATCGTTTTGCATATCTACCACAACTAAGATCTGTTTCATAAGAAAAACCTCGTTTTCTATTGATTTGTACTTAGTATAACATTTTTTGCAAATAATGTCAAGAGTTTCACTTATTCAAAAAAAGAGAGCGGAAGAATAGTTGCAATGCCGTTAATAAAAAACGACGGAAGAATGGTTATAAACCATTCTTCCCCACTTTATAAAAGTTCTTTGCGTCGCTTTCTTGAAAGAAAG
>JAZRIH010000051.1:0-1978 GCA_045645175.1 Eubacteriales bacterium
TCCCATCGAGAAGTCCCACCCCTACCGCACGCCCACCATCGAGGGCTGAAAGAACCCCTGCCAAGTTAAGCCTGGCAGGGGTTCTTTTGTATGCAGAGGGATGTCGGACGATCCGCCGACCACTTTGCCAAAGAAGAAAAATTGCGAAGGAGGTATTGACATTTTTGTACAGATATTGTAAAATAATAGCAACTGATTTTGCGCATAATGCAGAACCCTTGACGTTTGACAAGTGTGTTTGATTGATCAGTTCATTTCTTTTTACAATTTTCAGGAGGGAAATTTATGAGAAAATTCAGCCTTTTGATTGCATTGGCATTGCTTATCACCGTGGGTGGTGTATACGCAACTTGGATTTACACCGGTAACGATGTCGCGGATATTACAGGCAACCGTGCAGTTACTATGGGCAACGTTGAATTTGAAGGCAGTGCAGGTTCTTACTTTGTTGATACCGCCGGCCTTGTAATGAAGATTGAGCCCGAAGACAACACCGCTACGGGAGCCGAGGTAGCTAAGAGATTCAAGGCGACTCTTAAGATGTCCGGTCAGATCGTTATCACCTTCACTCCCAACAATCTTGCAGATCCCACCGTGGTTGCTAACGGCGTGGCAACTAAATTCTGGTTCACTCCCAGTAATGTAAACTGGACCTATGGAGGCCAGACGATTATTACTATTGATAACAGGGAGCACGCTATAGCCCTTGCGAACGAAACGGGCTCTCCTGAGCACCAGTGGGTGCAGCAGTCAAACGGTTCCTTTACTTGCACCATTACCGCAGCTCAGCTTGAGAGTCACAATATCTTTACTCTTGGCAATTTCTCTCTTAACAACAAGACCGAGTATGACAAGTTTGATACCGCTTTGGAAGCCGGCCAGATCGTTATTCACATCAGTGACGGTGTTTCCTCTGTGACCCCCTGATATTTATCACTTAAAGGCGAGATCGAAGGATCTGTATAATCGAATTTATCCCACGGTCTCCGTGGGATAAATTCATTTCAATCGTTTAAAGAAAGGGCATCATGTCAGGATTTGATCTTTACGTTTTCGTCCTCTGCATGGTTGTATGTGCGGCGTTGACCGGCACGTTCACCTTTATGATCAGTCGCTTGTATAAGTTATCCGTGCGACTTGTCCGTTTAGGTCAAGAGGATGAAGCTATTAAAACCGAATATGAAAAGCAGACGAAGGTATCCTGCTTGTTCCGTGCAATCGAGCGGATTGTTTCCTTGGTGGTCTGTATCGTCTTGGTTGTGCTGTTCATTTTTTCGGCATACGTTTCCCTTCAGCAGGATATGTGCTTTGGCTCGGATATTCCAACCATGCGTGTAGTTCGTTCCGATTCCATGGCTGTTAGGCTGGAAGACAATACGTACTTGTACGAGCACGATCTGAACGATCAGTTCAAGACCTTTGACCTGCTCTTTGTGTACTGCCCCCCCGAAACCACAGAGCTTAAGCTCTACGACGTCGTGGTTTACGAGGTAGAGAATATGGACGTGATCCACCGCATTGTCGGTATTGAGGAGCCGAACGAGGAGCATCCGGACGAGCGGTATTATCTGCTCCAGGGTGATGCCTTGGAGCGCCCGGACCGATTCCCCGTGCATTATTCCCAGATTAAGGCCATCTACCGCGGGGAGAGAATTCCTTACGTTGGTAGCTTTATCTTCTTCCTCCAGTCACCAGCGGGATGGATTTGTATTCTTCTGGTGATTGTAGCTATGATCGCCTCCCATTTCGTGGATAAGAACTTAGATAAGGAAAAACGTGTGCGTCTGATTGCGCTGGGCGTAATTCTCTCCGACGATGACAACGCCCCCCCGGAGGGCGGTGCGGGTGAAGAGGATAAAGCCGAGGAGCAAACGGAGGCCCCCGTATGATGAAGCGTACAGTGTGCAGGCTGGTTCTTCCGCTTGCTCTGATTTTGCTACTTATCGTCCCTGGGGTGGCCGCAATGTGGCTTTATCCA
>JAZRIH010000052.1:0-12386 GCA_045645175.1 Eubacteriales bacterium
TCCTGTCCCTGATAGATGAAGGGAGTGCCGCGCATGGTCAAGAGCAGACCTGCCATCATTTGGGAGGCTTCCTTGCGGTAATTCCCCAGATCTTCAAAGCGGGAGATGAATCGCGGCTGATCGTGATTTTCGAAATAGCAAGCATTCCAAGAGAGGGAAGTCTGCCATTTGGTAAGGGTCTTCATCAGTTTGTGGGGAAGGAGTCGGGTTTTGAACCACTTGACAAAGACCTGATCGCACTCCATGTGTTCGAAGTAGAAGACCATATCCAGTTCACCGCGATGTAATTCGCACAGGTCGCGCGCTTGCGCCGGGTCTACAAATACGGTTTCTCCCACCGCGAATGCGCCGTAAGGCTCCAACACCTCTTTGCGGAGGATCTGCAGAATATTATGACAGCCTTCGGTAGAAAGATAGTGCTCTCTGCCGGTGAGGACCAGTTGCTTTTTGCCGTCTGCCAACGAATTCTTGTAAATAATATTGATCACATCGCAACGGAAGCCCATTACGCCGCGATCCAGCCAAAAACGCATAATGTTTTTGACTTCCTCCAGTACGGCGGGGTTTTGCCAGTTGAGGTCAGGTTGCTTTTTGGAGAAGAGGTGGAGATAGTATTCGTCCTCGCTGTCACCGAATTTTGCCCAAGGGCATTCGGCGAAGAAATTGCCCCAGTTGTTAGGGAGTTTTCCATCTTTGCCCTTGCGGATGATATAGTAGTTGCGGTATTTTTTCTCCCCTGCAAGAGCACGTTTGAACCATTCATGCTCATCAGATGTGTGGTTGATGACCAAGTCCATGACGATGCCGATGCCGCGTTCTTTGGCTTTGGCAACCAACTCGTCAAAGTCCTCCATGGTGCCGAATTCGGGTTGGATGGCTTTATAATCGGAGATGTCGTAGCCGTTGTCATCATTGGGACTCTTATAAATGGGGGAGAGCCATATTGCATTCACGCCCAGATCGGCGATATAGTCCAATTTTTCAATAATACCCCGCAGATCGCCCACGCCGTTTTGGGTGGTGTCCTTGAAGGAACGGGGATAGATCTGATAGACGATGGTGTTTTTAGAAACATTGCGCTTCATCATCTGCCTCCTGAAATAATGGGATAGAAGTACTTATAGTTTAGCACATTTTGCGGTGAGATTCAAGTGAGTAAAGGAAATAAATGCAAAAAAGCAGTCCGTGGACTGCTTTTTTGCGTTGTTTAGGATCAATTTTCATCAAATGCGGCGGCGATCTTTTCACGGAGATTGATGAGATAGTCGGCAGAGGTAGGATATTCGGTGAAGGTGAAATTGCCTTCGATGCCTTCGGTTACCAGTGCCTTTGCCGCTTCCTTGCCAAATTTGGATTCGTACAATTGCAGGGCGCGGATGTCGTCCATTGCCTCACGGAGGGCATTCAGACGAATCGAGGGCCATGCGGTGCCGTCAGTGCCGGGGTAGACCAGGAAGCAGTCGCCCGAGGGAGTGAAATGCCAGCCGTCGGGATTGCCGTAGGGATCCAGCACGTTGTAAGAGTGGCAGGTGTTGTAGAAGTTATAGCCCCAATGGAGGAAGCCTTCAATGTCATAATAGTAGAGCTGAGTGCCCAAGATGCGAGTACGCTGGGCGGGCATGGAGATGGAGCGATCGGATACGCCTGCTCTGCCGCCGCCACAGTAGTATGCCCACAAGCCGGGAATGTTCAGCTCGCGGAATTTCAGTACACTGCGGGTATTGGGGACAGGCTTGGCGATAGCACCGTTGATGTAGAATTCTACCTCAGAAAGGGCATCGATGATGGGAGCACCTTCCACATAGGGGGCAACGATTTCCTTGCAGGTACGGTAGTGGTC
This sequence comes from Eubacteriales bacterium, assembly GCA_045645175.1. Taxonomy (GTDB): domain Bacteria; phylum Bacillota; class Clostridia; order Oscillospirales; family CAG-272; genus CAKSQF01. The sequence continues at coordinate 1,841 of JAZRIH010000052.1, forward strand.
CAGTTTGCTGAGCGAGGGCTCGTCTGAGATGTGGAAGAACAGTTTTTTATCCAGGCCGCGGTTCTTGAACTCGCCGACCAGTGCAGGAATGAACTGAGCGAGGAAGTTCTTGTAGGCATCGCTGGTGGAGGGGGTGTGCCAGCCGAAATACTTTTTATTTCTGCCGTTGACCTTCACGATGATCTTAGGTGCGGCAGCGGCACCCCACTGAGTGAAGAAGTGGGGAATCTCAAAATACTGTACGCCGCAATCCAGACACAGATCGATCCAGCGGTGGAGCTTTTGGAAACCAAAGGCATATTTGCCCTCTTCCACCAGCTCGATATCCACCAGCTGGGTGGTCAGACGTTCACCGCCCACATAGGTGTCCAGCTCGGGGGTGAACACGGGAGTGAGGATCATGGTGATGCCGTAGGAGGTGGCGGTGCGCAGGAAGCTTTCGATGTATTTCCAATGCTTTTCGGAGAACGCTTTCGTGTGATAATAATTGGCGATGCAGTCGGTGTAGAACCATTCGGTGTGGATGAAGGTCTGCTTAGGCAGTTTCTCCGCCAGTACCTTTACTTCACCCTTCACACTGCCTACCACCTCATTGTGCGCGAGAATGGACAGGGAAATATCGTATTTACCGGGCGCGAAATCCTCGGGCAGATCGATGTCTATCCATAGAGCCTGGGTCTGTCCGTGAATAAGGGAGGTAGCGTTGGGATAGGGGAGAGGGCGGATCAAATCGGGGTAGAGACCGGGCTCGGTGCGGATGAATTCGCCGCCGGGGGATTCGTTGTAAGTAGGGAACTGGTTGGGGACGTTGGCTACCACGCGAACCTTTGCATAGGGAGCCAGTGCGCCCTCTACCTTGATAGGACACCAGCGATGAGCGGAGATTCCCTCGCCGATCAGCTGGGTGTGATAGACTACCTGAAACGACAGCTTTTCGTTGGCGAACATGATAAAGCTGTTCTTTTCGGGCTTGCTCTCTACGGTGTCATCCAGAAAGCATTTTTCCAGCGACGATATCATTTTCATTTGCAGAGAAATCATAGTAAGTTCCTTTCGTGGGAAAATCAAGCTTCCCAATTGAAATAGATTAATCTCAGTATAGCACAATTTACTGAATTTTGCAATACAAATTTCTCTGAATTAGTGAGTTTTGTCGATTTCGTGGGATGGAAGGCAAAAAAGATCTCCCTCCAATGAGGGAGATCTTTTTTTAATTAGTTCACGTCAAAGTTCAGGGTGTTGTAAACCTTTCCGTTTTCGGTGATAACGGAAAGTACGCAACCGGGATAGAACTTCTTGTTGTTCCAGTTACAGGGAGCGATTTCCATGGTCACTTCCTGATTTTCGAACTGCTTCAGGAATTCGTACTGAGCAGCGCTGGAGCAGTAGAGGGTTACCTTGTTGGTGCCGTCGGTGAGCTTGATGTTGGTGTAGTAAGCGTTGCCTTCTACCAGAACAGTTGCCTTCAGCACGAATACGGTGGTGGAGTAGTCTACGTTGACGTCCAGATTATAGAAGTCTTCCAGAGTCTTGTCGGTGATAAAGTTGCCGGTGTAGTACTCGTGGTTGCCGTAATAGTTGGTCACGATGGTAGCCTTGGTGATACAGGTCTGACCTGCATGAGAGCCTACATTGTCGTGGAAGCGGTCACGCATACCGGTGAGCTCGACCTTCTGACCCAGCTCGATGGTGCCGAGGATTGCCTTGTCTGCTACTACAACAGCGATCATGCCGCTTTCGTCCATGAGGTAGAAGCCGTCACGGTTAACCAGAGAAGGACCTACGATACCCTGTACGGTAACGGTGTCGCCAACCTTTGCATCAATTGCAGTCTTTACATTGTCAGCGGTGGATTCTTCTGCAAACTTAACGGAAACTTTGATCTCTTCGGAAGTGGTCTTGCCGTCATAGGTAACGGTTGCGGTGATGGTCACATCGCCCGACTTCTTGCATTCCATAACGGTCTTGCCGTTCTTGGTGGTGAAGGAAATCACAGCGTTGTTGGAGGAGGAGTAGGAGATCTTCGCATCGGTGAAGCCCAGCAGCTCGGAGGAAACCTTGGTGATCAGCTCCAGAGTGGGGTTAGCGGAGTAGGAGGATTCGAACTGATCCACTACATAGTACTTCAGTACGTGGCTGCCGGTGTTTGCGGTATCAAACTGGAAGCCTTCATCCTTCACGGATACGGGCAGGAAACGGAATGCGCAGCCGGTAGCGGAGGATTTTGCGTTGAGAGCGGTGATGTAAACGGTGCAGATCTTGCCGTCAAATGCATCCAGCCATGCGAAATCGGAGCCGTTGCACTGAGTGTAGGTGTAGTTGCCGGTTTCGCCGTCCAGATCGAAGAAGTAGTAGTTGGTAAAGCCGTTGCCGGGAACCTTCTTCACCAGCGCGGTAACCTTGTACACCAGAGTGGTGATGTCTTCGGTAACGGGAGTGGTGAGGATGTCCTTGATGGTGGTTTCGGTTACCCAATCCAGAGTAATGGCATTGTCGGTCTTGTTGTCATTGGACACGAGAGTTACATCGGTGAGCTGGCTGCAGCCTTTGTAGCCGAACTTGTTTGCGGAGGACTGTTCAGATTCCAGGATCCAGTAATCCTTGGTGCCGGTGATTTCGATCTTGTTGCCGATCTGTACACGCTGAGCAGCGTCCATATCGTAAACGTAGATGGAGGAAGCGTCATCTACCAGAATAAAGCCGTTGGGCTTCATGCCGTTAGCATAGGTGATACGAGCAACTACGCCGGTTACTTTGAGGTTTGCACCCTTTTCAGCAGCTCTTGTCTCGGAGATGGTTGCTTCGGTGTAGCCGGAGGTGTCGATGTTGCCCTGATTGTTCACGTAGGAGATCAGACGGGCGTTCTTGACTTCCTTGGTGCCGTTGTAGTTCTGCAGGATACAATGGAGCAGAACCTCGTCACCCTTCACGGGCATATAGTCCAGCTGGGTATAAGTGAGAGAGCCGTCTTCGCTGTAAGTACCGTAAACAGAAATGGAGCCGGTTTCATCTGCGATGACCATTGCGCCGTACTGTGCGTTGGTTACAGTCTGGATAATACCGCGGATGTAGTAGCGGTCGGTGGTGATATTGCCGGTTTCGCCGCAAAGCTCAAGTGCTTCTGCTACGGTGATTACCTGAATGTCTTCGGTACCGGGCTTTTCCTCGGTAGTGGGCTTATCAGTAGTAGCAGGCTTTTCAGTGGTGGTGGGAGCAGTGGTGGTAGGAGCAGTGGTGACGGTGGTGGACTGAGTGGTGGTTTCCTCGTCATCGGGCTCGGTGGTGTCGTTGTTACAAGCCACCATACCGAAGGAAAGGAGCATCAACATCGCCAGCAAGAATGCAGACAGACGCAGTGCAGAGTGCTTTTGGTTCATACCAATACCTCGTTTCAAAAGTTTTCTCATGGAGATATTTTCATTATATAACGATTTTTGGCGAATGTCAAGACAGTATAAAAAATCCCGAATTTTTTTGTGTAAATCATGAGAATATTGCAGATTTTTTGAAGATAATCCTTGTAATCTATTGGCAAACGGCGCGGATTATGATATAATAAGGACATGCGGCAGGCGATGTGTCTGCAAAAAACGTTAGGTATAAGGAGATCGCAGAAATGAAATCGATGAAACGCAGTCTTTGTTCCCTCACGGCGCTTATTTTGTGCGCATCGGTACTTTGGGGATGCAAAGCACCCGATGGAGGAGTCGAAACCACAACGACGCTGGGCGAGCCGATGGCCAATATTCCTGCACAGCCCTCAGAGCGGGAATCTATGGCAAAATCCATGGTGGACAATCTCTACCATTGGTATCAGGAAAAGGGCGGCTCGGGAGATAGCGCCTATATGAACCTGCATGAGTATCACAATACTACCCAGTCGGGCTATTTGTGGTCCAATTTCAGCGGTGTGGGATTGCAGTATTATGTTTGCAAGCTCTATCCCGATTCTGCCAAGGAAAAAGAGATCTTCCGCAGAATGATCAACAATTTCCAGTATTTCCGTCAGAGCGATCCTTCGGTAAATGCGGCAGAAAACTCGGTAAAATATCACTCTGCCCGCGGCGGTCGGATCAACAGCGGCTCGGGCGACTGTTTCTTCGATGATAACGTATGGGTTGCACGCAACTATCTCCGCGCATATGAGATTCTGGGCGACGAGTGGTATTTGGAAGAGGCGATTCGCGTCAACAATTGGGTGCTGTCGGGCTGGAATCACGAGCTGGGCGGTATCGTATGGAGCGAGGTAGGACTTACCGACTCGGCAAATGCACAGCATTTGGAGAGAGGACTTAGTGCCAATGCCTGCGCAATCATTGTCAATGCCAAGCTGTCTGAGCTGGTAGATGATCCTGATCAGAAGACATTCCACAAGGAATGGGCAGAGCGATTCTATACCTTCTGCAAACGGATGCAGAATACCCCCTCCACCTACGATTATTGGAACGGTATTCACACCATCATCGAAAACGGCGTGCGGAAGGATGGCGATATCAACCGCGTGCATTTCTCTTATAATTCGGGCAGTATGATCCTTGCGAATCTGGCGCTCTACGAATGTGAAGAGGATGCGGCAAAGAAGGATGTCTATATGACTGACGCGGTCAATACCGCAAAGGCTTCTCAGCGAACCTTCTGGGTAACCGATGTTTCTACCAGAAAGTCTTACTATCAAGGCGATCCGTGGTTTGCGGCGATCCTTGCTGAGGCGTATTACGAACTGAATGCCTACCAGCCCGATGTAGCGACGAAATACTTGAATAATTTTGCGAAAAATGCAGAGTTGGCATATGCCAATCGGGATAAACGAACCGGTCTTTGTCCCTATCAGGCGACGCAGAAGGTGACTTGGGATAAAAATGAGTCCTATGTCATTCACCAGATCGGTGTGGTTCAGCAGGCTGTCATTGCGGCGCTGTGTGAAAAGTAATAGACAGAATCAAAAAGCTCCTCGCAAACGCGAGGAGCTTTTTTGTACGGTTATATGAAGATTGCCCACAGCATGGAAAGGAGAATGGCAGGGAGGAAGTTTGCTACCTTGATCTTGGTAATGCCCATGAGATTCAGACCGATTATCACGATGAGCAGACTGCCTACGCAGTTCATCTCTGCGATCATGTGGGAGGTGAGGATGGGCTCGATCAACCCGGCAATCAGCACAAGGGAGCCTTGGAACACCAATATAAACAGGGAGGAGAGGAGTACGCCTACGCCCAAGCTCACAGACAACGCCATGCCTGCTACAAAGTCCAGCATACCTTTGGTGAAATAGATAGTATTATCCCCCAACACACCTGCATTGATGGCACCCACGATGGTCATGGAGCCTACGCAGAAGAGCAGGCAGGCGCTGATGAAGCCTTCTGCAATCTTGCCTTGTCCGTTTCCTTTGGTGAACTTGCGTTCTACTGCATTGCCCAGTCGGTTGAGTGTGCCGTCGATATCCACCAGTGTACCGATGAATACGCCGGGGGCGATGGAGAGAATAGGAAGGAGGGGATTGGCATCCTTGTCAGCACCTGCGCTGATGGCACCCGAAATGCCGATGTACAGGGTGCAAAGTCCCATGCCGCATAGGAGTGCGTCGGTGATTTTGGAGGGAATGCCCTTTCGAGCGATGAGTCCGATGAGGGAGCCAACAGCAACGATCAGTGCATTGAAGATAACGCCTGTATAGGGGAAGGTGAGAATCTGTTCAAACATAATTGCCTCGAATTCGTGAAAATGCCCCACCATTATACAACGGATTTTTACAGAATGCAAGTGTTTTTTTGCTTTTCGGAGATAAAAAACTGCCACGATTTATCGTGGCAGTTTTGCATTTTATTCAGATAGCGGTACTGCGCCTTCCAGCATATCGCATTCGATGAGTGCATTGCCTTCGATCTTGAAGGTTTTGATCTCGAAGGGCGAGAAGGAGATGGTAGCCGATACGCCGGTGATGGGAATCTCCACAACTGCATCGGTGGCGATACCCTGACATTCAAACAGACGGAGAATGTAGACCGAGGGATCGCGCTCGCTCTGCTTGAGGGCGCTGAGGGCGATGTTGTTCTGATCGATGCTCACCAGAGAAGCGGGCTTTTGTCCTGCACCCGACGGGCAGAAGGCGAGGGGATATGCCTTTTGGTTAAACTGTGCGGCGGCGCGGTCGATTTTCGACAGTACGTCATCCTTCTTACCTACCTCCAGACGGAAGCGGTAACGGCGCTCGCCCTGATCCATTCTGGATTGATACATCAATTCGTGGAAGGGCTCGCCCCATGCGGAGCGGCCTGCTCCGTAGCCTGCGGAACGTACCAGGGAAAGTCCCACGGTGCCTTCAAAGCAATGGGAGCCGTATACACCGTCGTCGATGATGGCAACCGCGTGCTCGTCATCGGCAACTGCCTGCCAATACTGAGAGAGAACTTCCCAATAATCGGCGCGGAGCTTCTCTCTGCCGAAGATGGTCTGTCCCATATACTCGCCGCTCGCCAGGGCGGTGGGGATATTCAGTTTCAGACGCTTTTCGCTTTCGGCATAGAAGACGCGGAGTTCCACTTCCAATACGCCTGTGAGCTTGTGAATAATATAGCGCACCAGCATACGGGAGAGATTGTATTGGAGATCTGCTTCGATCACCGTTTGGATCTCGCCATCATCGGTGATGCGGATCGGCTGGACCAGCGATCCCTTAACACCTGCGAAATCGGTTGCCTGACCGGGGGACATGGGTGTAAACTGACCGATGGGCTGTCTGGGATTGAAGAGGGGTCTGCCGTCCCAGCAGTTGAAGGAGTCGTTGAAGACTTCTACCGCGAAGGAGCCGGGTTTCAGATATTCTTTTCCGTCCACTACATAGCTGTCTACCAAGCCGGTACGGGGATTGACTACCACGTGTCCCTTAGCGGTTTCGATGAAGAATCCCATGCGGAAGGGACGGCGCTGACCGTCGGGGCGATGTTCGCCATTCGGCCGACGGAACATAGGCCAAGGCTCGGGAGTGGGGCGTTTTTCGATCACTTCAAAGAAGACGTCGAAACGGCTCATAGAGGTGGGGGGCAGGGTAGCTTCAAAGATCACACGCTTGCACCAGTCCATGTAGAAGTTTGCCGATTCCTTCGCCTGCTGGCAGGGGATGCGCACGCCGTCCTGATAGACGATGGGATTGGAAAACTCTTTGTGCCACAGCTGACGGGGGAGGAGGAATTCTACGTCGATGGGCTGAGTGTAGGGGAAGGGATGGGGATTGTAAACCAGAATCGGTACGCTGTCGCCGTCCTTGATCTTTTCCTGACCGGCAGAGAGCGCCATGAAATATTTGGCTTTCAGCTGATTCATGATCTCCAGACCGTGATCCAGCATGCGCAAGGTGTCTTCCTCTACCGGCTGAATGCAGGAGCCGGGAAGGGCATCATGGAACTCGGAGAAGAGCAGATCGCGCCATGCATCGTCGATCTTTGCCTTTTCATAGGTGGAAAGTCCTGCCAGAGCAGCATGAGATGCCATCTTTTCCACCATGACCAGATCGTTTTCCAGCCGTCTGTGCATCTGCTTGATGCGGATGATGGAGGTGTAACAGCCCTGCATGAAGTGGTTCAGACCGCGGTCCACTACGGGGATCTTGTCTTTATCCACCGTTTCAAAATAGTCATCGGGGGTGGAGTGGAAAATATCCATTCCTTCGGCTTGCAGGGCGGCAAGGTCATTCAAATCCTTGCGGGAAGGTCCGCCGCCGTGGTTGCCAACACCCCAGAAGAAGAGTCCGTTTTCATTTTCCGACCATTTTTCGTTGAATTTCTTCACTTCGTCTGCCGCTGTGCCGAATACCGAGTTGTATCCTCGATCCGAGCGGTGGACGATGATTTCGGATTTGCCGTCGTAGCCCTTCCAAAGGAAGTCCTCGCTGTCGAAATCGTAATTGCCTCTGCCGGGACGGATGTTCACATAGTATTGGTAGCCGCATTTTTCCAGCATCTGCACCAGACCTTGGGCATGACCGAAGGAGTCGAAATTGGCGGCAGTTACGGGAACTTCGCCAAACTTATCATAGAAATAGATGCGTCCGCGGAGTACCTGACGGTAGATGGATTCGCCGGAGGGGATGTTACAGTCGGGCTGCAGGAACCATCCGCCGATGATCTTCCATCTGCCCTCGGCAACCTGCCGTTTGATTCTCTCAAAGAGGGCGGGATCGTGCTCCTCAACCCATTCGTATACAAGAGATTCGTTGTGATTGAAGACGAAATCGGGGAATTCATCTACAAAATCAGCGGCGGCACGATAGGTGGACAGACCCTCTGCCATGCCCGATTCCCATTGCCACAGCCATACGGGATCCAGATGCGCGTTGCAAAATAGGTAGGTTTTCATAAGATTCTCCTTGTATGATTCGATTACTTTGGTACTATTATACATGAGAGTGGATAATCTGTCAAGTGGTTTTGTAAAATACCATGATGAAATTCGAATAATACGGAAAAGTCCCCATTCAAAAGAATGGGGACTTGCTCGTTAATTTGCCATTTTTAGTAGATCGACGATCTCATTCATGGCAAGTCGGTGAAGCTGATCCGAATCGTTTTGGGAGGGATCTTTTGCGGTGATGAAAACATCTGCCAGCACTACACCGTCCAAGTAGATGGTGTAGGTGCGCCGAGTACCATCGTGGGCGGTTTCCACAACGGTTTTTTCGCTGTCGTTGTGCAAAAACAGACTGGGATGCACGTAGAACTGTCCGTCCACCGAGAGGTTTTCGTCTTCATAGCACACACGAATGAGCGCTTTGTAAAATTCATAAGGATCGTTGGGATCGTCTGCAACGCAGTAAAAGTGATAAGTCAGATTGGTTTTGGAGTCGGTGAAGTGGGGAATTATGTAATATCCCTCGCCGGTTTGCTTATATCCGTGAAAATGCTGACAAGCACTTTCGTAATCGTACAGCGGAGTGTCCCAGTTGGAATCGGTAATAGACCATCGGGGGGGGTCCAAGTAGTCCTGAGCGGGATCCCGCGTCAATTCGCCTGCCGTGTGTACCAGCCATTTGGCGGCGGTCTGTGACGAGGAAAGATCTACGGGACCGGAAGCGGAGAGCCAATTTTCAGGATCCTTGAAGGTGACAGAGCCCAGCTTGGAGCAACTGCGGAAGGCATTTTCGCCGATGTACTCTACCAATGCAGGAATGGTAAGGCTGGTCAGATTGTAGCAGTTGTGAAATGCTCGTTCACCGATGTAGGTGACAGAATCGGAGATGATGATAGTGGTGGCGCTATGGCAATCTTCGAAAACCTCGTATTCCAATCGGGTTAGCGAATTGGGAATGGTGATCTTTTTCAAAGATTGACAAGAGGAAAATGCCGCGGTGCCGATGGTGGTGATAGAATCAGGCAGATTAATCGTTTTCATGGAAATACACCAATCAAATGCAGATGCTCCGATGGTTTGGATGGTGTCGGGCAATTCCACGGATGTGATGGATTCCCAATTCTTGAATCCATTTGCGCTAACAGCAGTCACGGGAATACGGTTGAAAACCGACGGAATCACAATTTTGGTGTCGGTCAGGTAGGCGCTTGCGCTGACGCTGTAAGTGCCGTCTTCCATGAGCGTGTAAGCAAGCCCTTGGGTGGCATTGGAGGGAATGCAATCCTCACCGCTGCTGACCATGAAAAGAACGGTTTGAGTTTGCTCACCGTTGTCGGGAGTGAATCCCGAATGGGTGTGGGTGGCTTGGAAGGGAATTCGGAAGCGGTATTGACCACTTGGCAACTCATCGTAAGGGAATCCGTCAAAGGACAGTGTGATGGATACAGAATCGTTTTCGGGCACCTCCACTTTGGTAACAGCCGATTTAGTCGCTACTTTCCAGGGGAGATCATACCATGTTCCGTTGATCAAAACGGCAAGATCGGGTTGCTCTGTTGTGCTTAGCAGGGTGTGTGTGCAGGACTCGATCGTTTGGTCATGCTGTTTTTTCTTGAATTCGAAGGTGATTTCCTTGGCATTGGGGGCAATCGTCGGCGTGGGTGTGCTACCGGCAAGGCAATTCAGCAGATAGGGATAGGGGATCGTGCTTTCAAACCCGGTTATTTCGCTGGGTCTGAGCGGTTCGGTATTCCACATTCCGTTGTTGAGGATTGCGGCGGTGAGCGTTTGATAAGCAAGACGAATATGGAAGCGCTTGCTGTCTTCGCCCGAAGTATAGTGTTCCTCAATGTAGTTGAAATAGGCTTCGATTTGTTCACGGGTGCCTGCGTAATAATGGGCAAAGGCGTTTTCTTTGATGCGATAATGATCTTGAGCAGAAATGTTCAAATCTTCGAAATTAGCACCGCTGTGTTGAAAATCCTTGGTATAGCTGACGTACTTGTCGCTGAAGGTGATGACGTAGATTGCATAAACCGCAGATTCGTCTTCTGAAAAGTCAAAGTCGATGGTGTGATATTGACCGATGATGGCGTTTTCGCGGCGGGGATCGTATTTCTCGTTTGCCCAAATCAAATCGGGACGATAGTAGTCAACCGGATAATCAGACGTCGGCTCGGGAGGGGGAGTAATAGAAGTC
>JAZRIH010000053.1:0-3541 GCA_045645175.1 Eubacteriales bacterium
AGAAGAAGTGTCGGGGATGGAACTGTCCTCCCCGGCAGCATAGGTAGTCAAGGGGAGAATCATGCTGAAAAGCAGCAAAAGTGCTGTCAGTTGAATCTTTTTCATAAGTCCTTATTCCTCAGTTATGAATCGCGGGAGGTATTACACCTGATCGGCAGGCGATTCGGTTTGGGTAAGTTGATAAATTGCATAATAATCGCTGATGGTTACTGCACCGTCGCCATTCAGATCGGCAACGGAAATATCCTGCTTGGTAAATTCCAATCTTCCCATGATATAATCGCTGATCATGAGGAAATCGGTAAATCCGTGCTTGCCGTCGCCGGACAGATCGCCGAGGACCAGCAAAGTGGCGCTGTCCTGAACACTGCCGTTATAGATCAACCGCACACTGCAACCGGTGGAAACGATGGCGTCGTCGGCAAGGGGATGTTCACCGCGCAATACCTCGATACGGTCGCCCGAATCGAAATATTCTCGCAGCTCTGCTACCGTGAGTCCCGCGCTGATGGGCTGAATATAGCCGTCAATGATATCCAGGCTGTCGGTGCGCAGATAGTTCAGGATGACGGTGATATAAAGTGTTGCACTCTTATCGCCGTAGCTGATCTTGATGGACTGCTTACCCGGCTCAGAAGGCTTGTAGCCACTGATCTTGTAGCCGGATTCAATGATTTCGGTGGTGTCGTTGTCGTAGGAAAGCTTCAGTCGCAGACCGGTGGGATCAAACTTGTCACCGCAGAAATATTCCATGGTATAGGGATAGTCTAAGATCTGTACTTTGGTCAGGGACTTGGCTTTTACAGTAACCGTAAAGGTGGTAGAAACATTGTTGTAGGAAATGGTGATGGTCTGTTTTCCTACTGTATCCTTGTCGTATCCCGAGATAGAATACTCAGTGATGGGGGCAGAAGTATCGTCGTCGTAGATTACCTTGACGGAAAGACCGCTGTAACTGATGTTTTGACCTTCAATATAGGTGGTCTTTTTAGGCTTGGAGACGATGGAGAGCTTTACCGGCTTGCGTTCACTTACCTCAACGGTGAAGGTGGTGCTGAACAGACAGTGGGTGACGGTAATGGTTTGGGTACCCAGCACATCGGGATCGTAGCCGGAAATGGTATATCCTTCAATGGGAGCAGTTGTACCGTCCGAATAAGTGGCTTTCAGCGCAAGACCCTTGGACTGGAAGGCATTGCCCAGCTTGTACTCGGTCTTGTTGGGATAGGATACGATGAAAATGCCGGTATGGTAACGGTAGAATTTGTCTTTGCACACCGAGCAAGTCATTTCTTCTGTGTGAGGCTCGGTAGCAGAGCCTGCCTTAATGACCGTCCATTTGGAAGCGGTATGTCCGTCCTTACAACGCAGGTCGGTGGCAGTATAGATGGATCGCTTAGCGTAATTTTCTGCGGTAGTACCGTCGGTGTAGTAGATGATCTCCAAACTGCTTCCCGTAAAGGAATTGGTTCCGATTTGTTTGATCGAAGACGGAATATAAATGGTCTTAATGCGGCTGCACTGGACAAACGCAGTATCGGAGATGGCGGTAAGCTGGTAGATACCGTCATGATAAAGGATATAGGGGGTCAGATAGACATCGCCTGCGTATGCGCCGGTATAGCCGGAGGAATTGATAGCGCCTTCTCCGCCCAGCGTGGCGGTCATGTTTACGGGATCGAAGATGTAGGAGAGGCCTTGTCCGTCCTTACCGTTACTGTCCACATTGCTGACCATGGCATCCTCATGGATGCTGACCAGATAACGCATATCTACCCAGCCGAAATAGCCGCAGTAGCTGGTGAACGCCCATGTGTTGTCATCGGAATATTTGTGAACACGGATAACCTCGGATGACTTTACATCACCGATGGCGGTGGAGGTGCGGGAAGGCTTTTCCCGAATGTTCAGGCGAGTGGTGGTGTTGACTACGAACAGATCGGCGTTGGGGTCGTTCATGTCGTAGGGAGAGAAGAATACGGCAGCTTCTCTCATTCTGCGCTGATAAAGTCCTTCCAGACGATTACCGCCGGCATGACAGTATCTGCCGAAAATCTCGGTGAGAGATTCTTCTGTGTAATCGCCGGACAAGATGGCGTTTCGCAGAGAGTGGCTGGTGTTGCTCCAACAATTGGGACCTAAATTATAGGTAAAGCTGAGGAGTGCGTCATATTGATTCTGATTGAGCGAGATCTCATACTTCTCCAAGAAGTTGTTGAGCTTGATTGCAAACTCGTCCAGCATTTTTTTCAGCAATTTGGATGCTTCTCTCTCAGGGATTCCATTGGGATAAAGGGTCGTGGAGTAACCTGTGGGAGAATTGGGATCTGCATAGACGGTGGAGGCATCGCAACGGGAGCCGTAGCCGATGGAATACTGCTGATAATCCCAATGGGGATAGGGTTCAAATCCCTCGAAGCTCTTGATCAACTCCAGTCCCGCTTCGCTGATCTGCTTGGAATAGGAACCGGCAACGGCGATGGTGGAGCTGGGTGAATCGGCTTGCGGAGCCGTCTGGACTTGTTCGGAGGGGGCTTCGCTGTCTGCCGGGGCAGAATCGGCGGGGGTTGCGATAATGGAGAGGGGTGCGGATTGGCTCAGGAATAAGAGTGCTAAACAGAAGGACAATACTTGTTTTTTCATGTGATTACCTTTGATTTAAGATTCGTGGGCAGAGGACATGGTTACGTACTTTATCATTATACCATTTTTTCCTGCCATTGTCAATAGATTTTTGTCGGCAGGCGGGTCGGCAGATGTAAACAATTCAGAAAAAGGGATAAAATAAGCAAAATCTCCCTTGTTTGATTTCAAACAAGGGAGATTTTCATGGATAACTGTCGATGGGAAGGGGAGTCACTTCAAAATGACCTTCCACTTGCCCTCTTCGATCACATACTGAAACTCGCTGAGGGAGTTGTCGGTCATCACTCTGAGGAGCTCGGCAAAATCATTGACGGTGGGGAGGGTTGGCAGGTCGGCGCGGTGAATCCAATGCATCTTCCCCTCTGCGGAGGAGGACAGCTCACCCTCAAACTCATGGGCGGTGAAAAGAAAGACTAAATATCTGCCCTCCTCGGGGGTGTTTTCCAAGGGAAACTGCTTGACTCCGCACAAACGGGGATTTTTCACGGTGAGTCCCGTTTCCTCCTTCATCTCACGGATGACGGCATCTACCACCGATTCGCCCGGCTCAATGTGTCCCCCGGGAAGGGTGAAGCCCTTCCAATCGGCTTTGACGCGGTCCTGGAGGAGGTAATAGTCGCCCTTTTGGAGCAGACACAGGACGGTGAGTTCGCAATTTTCGGTTCGGGACATGGGATACCTCGTTTTTGTGGGAGTGTTAATTGGGTTTATGCTCCAGCTTCACCACAACCTCGCAATGCTCGGTGAAGGGGAAGAGATCCACGCCCTGCATCTTTCTCACCTTGTAGCCGCCGCGGGTGAGGGTGGCAAGGTCACGGGCGAGGGTTTCGGGATTGCAGGAGATGTAGACCACCCGTTTCGGAGCGAGGGTGAGCAGACTTTGCAAAAACTCTCG
>JAZRIH010000054.1:0-5136 GCA_045645175.1 Eubacteriales bacterium
AAATTTTGAAAAAAGGGCTTGACTTTTTTCGAAAAGTGAGTATAATAACTCATGCGATAAGCGCAACGGCACTTAGGGGATTTGTGTAAAGGTAGCACACCGGACTCTGACTCCGTTTGTGAGGGTTCGAATCCTTCATCCCCTGCCATGAAAACACCGTAATTGTGATACCACAATTACGGTGTTTTCAGTTATATTCGCCTTCGGCGAGTTATATTGCTTCGCAGTTATATTTGGCTTACGCCAAGTTATATTGCCCTACGGGCAGTTTGGGAGGCGAATATAATATAACTGCTGCATAGCAGCAATATAACTTTTGCAAAGCAAAAATATAACTCCACCGCAAGGTGGAATATAACTTGAAACTGCCTTGCATTATTTGTATTGTATAATGTTGTTGAGGTGATAAAAGTGGCAGAAAGTGTATTAAGAGATAAAGCAAAAGCTTTTGCAAAATCTGTAGTCTTACTTTGCCGTCAGATCAAAGCAACCCATAAGGAAGCAGTACTTACAAACCAACTCTTGCGTTCCGGCACTTCTATCGGTGCAAACTTACACGAAGCGCAGTACGCACAAGGTACAAAGGATTTCATTTCTAAATTTGAGATTGCCCTGAAAGAATGCCACGAAACAGAGTATTGGTTGGAACTATTACATGAAACCGGCTACATCCCGGATGAGCAATACAAGCCCCTCCAAAACGACTGCGGCGCTATCCGCCGGATGCTCATCGCCTCCATTAACACCACAAAGGAAAAAGCTAAATAAACACCAATGCCTGTCCTGCGCCACCTTCGCCACGCAGAACGGTTGCCCGGTGCGCTTACTCCATTCAATCCGTTTGTAAAAATCGCGCTTATCTGATATAATCTGTTTGATAAACTTGAATTTGGCGGTGAGATGAGAAAATGATTATGACATTTGATTTTGCGTTAATTGCACAAAGAGATGCTAAGTTGATGCAAGCGATAAATGATGCTATGGCAAGTCAAAAAAATGAAGTAGTATGCACAGATATACATAAGCTTTCGTTTTTTCCATCTAAACAGACAGTAATTGTTTATGCATTATCTAAAAATAGCCCATTTCATTATAAAATAGTACCCAAAGAGATTAAATATCCTGCTGTAATAAAAATGTTAAATAATAATTGGGAGGATATATGCAAGGACGAAATTATGGATATTGAATAAAATACTATCCTTCGCCTTGTTAATGTGTCAAATTCCAATTTGTCTAACAGTTACCCTATGCATTTTTCGCTTTTTATATCTCATTCCTGAAATAATATGATCAAAGGAGAAATCAATATGAACGAATACGAAGTTTTTGTAGAAGACATCACTTCCTGCGGTGGGGAGAAATATGCCAAGAAGGAGTTCTTGGAAATCGAGGCCAACAGCCCCGAAGACTATGTCAGAGAAAACGGCAGATATCCTATCCTTTCTGTTTCCCAAAACGATGACGGTGACACGGTGATCCTTACAGGGGACAGCAAGGGTAATTTCTTAAGATATACCTTCACGGAATAATCGGAATACATTTCTTTCTCCCAAAGGAAGACAGAAAAGCCGGCGACAAAAAGGACAGGGGACGGCTCTCTGCCTTGGCGAGAAAAGTTGTAATTTCTCAATGAAAAAGCATAAATAACTTTAAATCCGGCGAAAAAAATAACCAGTACACAGAATCGTCCCCTGTCCTGCGGCTAAAAATGGGAAGATAACACCCCTTAACCGTTTCTTGAATATGATCTGTAGATAAACCTCGGCGATAGCCATCATGTCATCAACATTGCACAGATGTCGGTGGGTGTCAAGGGCGGCTTGCCGTTCACTTTACCCTTGACACCCACCGGCAGCTGTGCTACCTATTTGAGTTCAAAAAAATCCTACAACAACTTGACACCGTCCTCAAGGGAGTTCTTATTGAACTATCCTTAAACTTGTGATATGCTTTAAATGATTTTTTAAAAATCGGAAGTGAGGTTTTCATATGTTCAAACGAGTAATGGCAATGCTTTTGTCCATAGCAATGTTTCTTTCTCTGCTGTCTGCTGTTCACGCAGAAGCGGGAGAACCGGTATCTGTAGCAGAAGCAGTAAGTGGGAACAACGAAAGCATCCGGCTTTTGGCCGATGCTTACAGTGAGGGCAACGGGAGTTTTACCCTTCACACAGGCAGCCGTTTCTACCTGGTTTCGGCCTCCGAGCCGAGTGTAGAAACCAAGGAGCTGGCACAGTTCATCAGCCGTCAATTTGCGCTGGAAGCACTGCCCTCCCCACAGACACTTTCTATTGTCTACGGCGAAGAAAAGTACGCTGAAGCCGGCGACATTCTCCTAAAGCTCGACTTTGCCAAAGCAGGAGGAGTGGCTGAAAGCTATAAGATCACCGTTGATGCCAATAACATCTGCATCGTCGGTGCAGACAGCCGTGGTCTGATGTATGGTGCATTCATGGTCATTAAGTATATGCGGGCAAACGGCTCTGCTACAATGGCAGGCTGCACCATTCAGGACTCTCCCGACACCATCGAGCGTGCCGCCATGCTCGACTGTGGTCGTAAGTACTTTACCCCCGAATGGATCAAGAACTATATCCGCCAGCTTGCTTTCATGGGCTACAACACCTTTGAGATCCACTTTGCAGAGGATCAGGGAATCCGTTTGGACATTTGGGACGAGGCATATTTCACCAGTGCAAACGGCAATGACTTCTCGCCCCTCGTCGGTGGTTGGGCCGCCTCTTGGCTGGTGGATAAGTACGAAACATACGCAGACGAGGACAAGTACCTGACCGCCGCCGAGATGATCGAAATTCTCGAGGTTGCAAAGCAGTATCAGATCGACATTATTCCATCCTTTGATACTCCCATGCACTGCCAGTATCTGCGTTATAAATGGCGTGCCTATATCATGGGTGACAACGAGAAGGGGCTGTACTGCCCCACAGTTAACAAAAACTTCTCCTTCAACTTTAACGGCATCAAGTATTCCAAAAACGGCAAGACCAATCTCAGCACAGGCAAGACCACTTCTTACAGCGGCTATGACTGCTGGGAGTACATCCAGTCCAAGGATAACAGCGGAAACCGTGGTGCTACTAAGACCATCGATGTGACCAACCCTGTTTCCCGTCATCTCCTTGAGGCAATTCTGACTGATTACGCTGATTTCTTCAAGCAGTACGGTTGCACCGAGTTCAACATCTGCGGTGACGAAGTCGCATTCTACACCTATGACGGCTGGCAGGGCTACGCCCGTGATGTGCTGGCAACGAAGTACAACAGCTCCACCCTCGCATCTAAGGGTTCAAAGTACGACACCTTCATTGACTATATCAACGAGATCACCGATCTGCTACAGGCAAGGGGCTATACTGTCCGTATGTACAGTGACTTTGCCGAGCGTAACGGTACAAGCTACTATACCCAGAATCTTTCTTTTGACGATGATCTTGAGATCATGTACTGGTGGCTGCCCGGGGATAATTCTGACGTACAGCCTGTTTCGACCTTTGTGAACAAGGGCTACAAGATCTACAACTGCGTCCAAAACTACACCTACTATGTTCTTGCGACCAACACTGCAGGGGCAGATGCAAGAGACCCGGAAACCGTTTCCTGGACCTGGCAGTATGCCTCCGCAGACCGTATCTACAACTACTGGAATCCCACCGTCTTCACTCATCCCACAAAAGACAGCTCTGCCGTCCTTGTGGATGCTGACCGCATTTCCGGCGGTTATTTCCTGATTTGGTGTGACTACGGTGCTTACAATACCGAAACCCAAATGTGGGTCGGTATTGATTCGACGGGCAAGTACAACATGATCGAAAGAATGTGGTCAAACATCACCAAGATGTGGAACCACCGTATTCATAGCACATTGAGCTATGAGAGCTTTGCCGCCCTTGCAGATACAATGGGCTACTATCCCGGCTACACCGATTGTACCAAGACTGTCGTTCTCCCCGAGGCAAAGAGTGTCAAGCCGGCACACACCTATGTCAGCGAAGTCACCTCTGCTCCAAGCTGTACCGAGGCAGGTGTCATGACCTACACCTGCTCCACCTGCGGAGAAAGCTATACCGAATCCATCCCGGCAACGGGTCACCTGCACACCGAGCTTAGAAATGCCGTGACCGCCTCCTGCACAGAATCCGGCTACACCGGCGATACCTACTGTACAGACTGTGGCGCACTGCTCACCTCCGGCGAAGTCATTCCCTCCTCCCACAGCTATGAGGAGGTCTCCCGCACTGAGCCGACCTGCACCGCAGAGGGTAGGGTCTTCTACACCTGTACGCTGTGCGGCACTGCGACTACCCAAGCGATCCCGGCAACCGGACATCTGCACACCGAGCTGCGTTATCAGGTAGAGGCTACACCCGGAGCGAATGGTTACACCGGAGATACGGTTTGCACAGATTGCGGTGCAGTTGTCGAAGTAGGTACCGTCCTGCCTGCACTGCCTGTCGTGGATAACATCTCCGGTATTTGGATGTGGGCAAGTACGCTCACAAGCAGCTCCGATCCCCAAAAGCTGATAGAAAGCTACGCCAAGGCCGGCATTACCGACATCTATTTCTTGGTCAAGGGAACAAACGGCAAGCTTGCCTGGAATTCCAAAGTCACCAACGCTACCATGCAGACAAACACAACCGGACTCGATACCTGCATCCAATACGCAAAGCCCTTGGGCATTCGTGTCCACGCTTGGTTAACGGTGAATCAGGACGATGCCTATGTCAGCAAAACAGGCATTGCCGATACAGGGGATATGCTCTTTGACTTCAATGATTGGTACAGTGAAACCGCAATCAACTTCGGCAGTCAGGCTTATATGGATTATATGGCGGCTCTTGTTGACGAGCTGATTACAAGCTACGACATTGATGGCATTCATCTGGATTCTACCGGCTACAATCTCCTGTACAGTGACTGGGGTCTTTATACCCGCAGAGCTCTGCTCAACGACTACGGTCTGACCCTTGCACAGTACAACGCCGTAACCGCCGCCATGTGTAAGGATCAGGGCTTCAGCTACTCAACTGCCTCCGGCGGCAACTATCAGTACAGTGGCAAAACAAGCGCAACCCCCGGCTATTTTGCGGACTGCCTGACGGGTGTACAGGGA
>JAZRIH010000055.1:0-14482 GCA_045645175.1 Eubacteriales bacterium
CACGGATATCGGGAAAACGGGCATGCATTTCAAATTTCTCAATACCGGGAATCGTGCCAAACAGATTCTTAACTGCACCGGTCATCATCGTCAATCCGTGGGACTTCAGCTTACAAATATTCACCACCACATCTGCATCCACAATAGGCGAAAGAATGTGGAACATCTTAGACACAGCGCCCTCGGGAAAATCTACCGTTTTGAAACCGGTATCATAGTTGAGGGTGAATGCACCGCCCTCCGATGCCCGTTCCATTCCACAACCGCGATAAGCGGAACGAAGTGCCGTTTCATTATAAGGTCCACCGGGACTTTCTACCATCAATACCTCTGCGGCACCCCACTCACGGCAAAGCTCCGCCACTGCTTCTACTACAGTAGGATGGGTAGTACCGCCCAGCGAAGCATCCATTTTGCGCACCAAATTGGGCTTCAAAGCAACTTTTTTGCCTTCCAAAAAAGTCCGCTCCAATCCCAGAGATTTCCATTGCGCACCAATAACCTCTTTCAGTATATCTTTATCATAACTCTCACACGGGGAGAGTGCTACATATTCATCAGGTCTTATCATTTTTGTACCTCCATTGCGCATCTTTGTATCAGTATACCATTTTCATAAAAAATTTGCAATAGTTTTTGGGGAATCTATTGCATTTCTTTGTAATTCGTTGTAAAATAGGGATGTATATTTAATAGGAAAGGTATTCCCCTCATGAACAAGCAACCCCGCCGCGAGCATCGGCATTTGATCCGATATTCCAACGATGTCGGCTTCAACAAGCGCTACACTACCATTGCCATTTACGCCATTTTTGTGTTGATCATCGCCATGATTTGCATCTATTTTCTCCTTAATACAGAGGAGTACACCAGCATTTTTGACACGATCAGAAATATCATCACGCCCATCTTTGCGGGTATGATGATTGCTTATATTCTCAACCCTTTCATGGAGTTTTTTGAGAAATACGTATTTATTTCCAAAACGCAACGTGCTCTGCTGAAAGCCAGACGAGAGTTGTTCCAAGCCAAGCTTGCTTATGATCAGCAGCGCAAGTCCGAAGATGCTACTCCCGAGACCAAGGATGCTGCACTCGATCGTTTACAAAAGGCAAAATCCGCATTGTTCGCCGCATACGCCGCCGAACAAGCCATCCAAGATGCTAAAGCAAAGCAGCGCCGGTGCAAAAATGCCAAGAAAAAGGCTCGTCCTTCCTTCGTTCCTCAGCCCGAAAAGGATCACTCCCATCCCATGCGCGGCCTTGCGCTTCTGTGCACCTACATCATTTTCTTCGCCATAGTATCGCTGGTACTTTGGATCGTTATTCCCCAGTGCATCCAATCCATCACCGGATTCGTAGGCAATCTGGCCGGCTACGTGCAAGCACTCCCTGAATTGCTGCAATCGCTTTTGCACAAATACAATTTTGTTGAAACTGCTTATGATTTTGTCAGCGAGCACATCGACCTGAAAGAGCAGGTCCTGAAATTTGTAGAAAACACCTCCGGCAAGCTCACCGGTCTGCTGTCTTCTCTACCCAATTATCTGCTCTCCTTCTTTTCCTCTCTTGCATCAGGCGTAACAAACTTCATCCTCAGTATTTTCTTCTCGGTCTACTTCCTTTCCTCTAAAGAAATGCTTGGGGCACAGATCACTCGTCTGGGCAGAGCCTTCCTCACCCCTCGCGCTTATATGCACACTCGTCATGTGATCGGCGAGATCGATCGCAAGTTCGGTAAGTTCATCGAAGGTAAGGTTGTAGACTCTACCATTATCGGCATCCTCGCATTGATCGCTACCGCTGTTATGCAGATGCCCTACTATCAGATGCTCTCTCTGATTATCGGCATCACCAATGTCATTCCCTTCTTCGGACCTATTTTCGGAGGCATCATCGGCGGTGCCATCGTTCTGATTTCCGATCCTTCCAAGCTGATTCCTTTCCTCATTATGGTACTGATCCTTCAGCAGTTGGACGGCAACGTCATCGGTCCCTATATTCTGGGCGATTCTCTGGGACTTGCTCCCATCTGGATCATGATCGCCATTGTCATGATGAGCGAGCTGTTCGATTTCTTCGGAATGCTCTTCGGTGTTCCCCTCTTTGCAGTAATTTACACCTTGATTCAAGAAGCAATTGAACGGAAATTCAAGAAACGCAAACAAAAACAAGCCGCTCTTGCAGCAGCACTAGCAGCCGAAGCCGCTGCAGATGCTGCGGAAGAGGAGTCACAGACTCCCGCAAGCGGTGAAGGAGAATAATTTATATGAATCCTCAAGAACAAAAACCTACAATCCCCCATGTGCATCACCATGTGATCCGTCACGATCGAGATGTGGGAAGAAATAAGCAATACACCACTATCTTGCTCTACGTATTGTTTGGCATCCTGTTTACCTCCATCTGCATTTACTTTTTGATCAACCCTCAGACTTTGGTAATGTTTTTGGAGAAGGTCAGCAATATCGCTACCCCCATCCTCATTGGCTTTGCCATCGCCTATATCCTCAACCCCGTTTTGAAATTCTGTGAAAACCATATGTTCGCAGATAAGGATGAGCATCGTTACAACCGTGCCCGCCGCCGTTTGATGCGTGCTAAGCTTGCTTATGACCACAAACGCTTGGCAGAGGATCCCGATCCCAAAGAAGTAGAAGCAGCGCTGAACGAGCTCTTGGCTTCCCGTACGCATCTTGCTAACAGCAAGCGTCTGATGCAAGAATCCGAGGAACGCCGTCTGAAGGAATTCAAGCAAAAAAACAAAAAGAAAGAAAAGAAGAAAAAGCCTACTTTCCATAAAGAAAGAGCTGTTCCCAATCCCCATCCTCACCGTGCACCCGCCCTGCTTTGCACCTTCGTAGTATTTATTCTGCTCCTTGCCCTCTTTTCCGCACTGGTCGTTCCCCAGCTGATTTCCAGCGTCAACGATCTGATCACTCTGATCCGCCGCTTTGTGGAATCGCTCCCCAAACGTATTCAAGCCATCACGCTTCCTGACTCTGTGGCTAATCTGGTGAACACCGTAAACGAAACCGTCGACATTAAGGACTTTATCCTGAGCTTCGGAACCAAAGCGTTTAGTTCGGTAGCAGGCATTCTGGGTAATCTGCTGAACAAACTCCCTTCTCTGCTGAGCAGTGCCATTTCGGGCATCACTAATTTGATTCTGGGCATTTTCATGGCAATCTACTTCCTTTCCTCTAAGGAAATGCTCTTGGAGCAAGTGTCTTTCTTCTCCTCTGCCATGTTTGGCAAGAAGACCAACCGTTTCTTCCGCCGTGTTGTTCGAGAAACCAACCGCCAGTTCGGTAAATTCATCCGCGGCAAGCTCATCGACTCCATGCTGATGTCGGTGGTTTGCTTCACCCTCTTCACCATCGGTGGCATCCCCTATGCCGCAATGATCACCTTGATCACCGTCGTTACCAACCTGATCCCCTACTTCGGCCCCTTTATCGGCGCTATCCCTTCGGGTATCATCATCCTCCTTGCCGATCCCAAAAAGGTTTTGATCTTCGCCATTCTGATTCTGATCATCCAGCAGATCGAGGGCAACATCATCGAGCCTCGTATTTTGGGTAACTCCATGGGTCTTGCACCTGTTTGGATCATGATCGCCGTACTGATCATGGGCGAGCTGTTCGGTATCATGGGCATGGTACTGGGTGTGCCGATCTTCTCGGTTGTCTACACTCTGTTTGGCGATTTCTGCCGTAGCCGCATCGCCAAGCGCCGTAAAAAGAAGGCAGAAACCGATCTGGATCTCGCCGACTCCATTCCTACGATTACGGAGTAACTCATGAAACTACTCAGCAGCCTTCTACTTGTGTCTATCTGTCTCTCCGTTACCGCTTGTTCGGATAAAACCGCACAAGAAACTACCTCATCCCAATTCCCTACACCCCCATCCGATTCTGCAACCGGCTGGGACGGGGGAAACTGGATGGGAATTCTCCCCGATAAGACACCCCTCTATGACATCACTATTCCCGGCACCCATGACAGCGGTGCTACCCGTTCCAACTTTTTGGGCGGAGCGGGCCAATGTCAATCTCTGTCGATCGCCAATCAGCTTTCCTGCGGAGTTCGCTTTTTTGACATCCGCTTGAAGCTCAAGGGCGATTCGCTGGATGTTTATCACGGCTTTATCGATCAAAAACTGACGTTCCAAAGTGTCCGCACTGCGTGCAAGGAGTTTCTTACCGCCCATCCCAATGAGGTGATCCTCCTGTGCATCAAAGAAGAGGACGACGACAACGATGGCTTTGCCAAAGCCGTAGAGAATGCCATCCAAGAAGACGCCGGTTGGTGGTACACGAAAAATGCCCTCCCCACGCTGGGCGAGGCACGGGGAAAGATTATCCTCTTCCGCCGTTTTGATGGCTCCACCCTGGGCATCAACTGCCGAAACGGATGGGCAGACAACACCGACTTCACCATGGAAAACGGTGGGACGATCCAAGTGCAGGACTACTACAATCTGGAATCCACGAAAAACATCGATACCAAGTGGAAGAAATTCACCGCACATGCCTCCAAAGCCAACCGCACCGATGCCCTTTGCATCAATTTTGCCAGCGGCTACACCGGACTTGCGAACATCACCTCGGTATCCGACCAAATGAATCCCAAGCTCACCGAGTATTTTGCCACGAAAAAGGGATCGTATGGCACGATCCTTTGTGATTTCATCACTCCCGAGCTTGCCGCACTCCTCATCGCCACTAATTTTTGAACTTCATTTCACACTATCATAAAGGAGATTACTTATGAATCAATTGACCGTTGGAACCCGCCTGTCGGGCTTCCGTCTGGACGAGATCCGTCCCCTTCCCGAGTTGTCGGTAGAACTGTACACCTTCGAACACGAGCAATCGGGTGCGCGCCTGATTTACATGAAGGCAGACGATGACAACAAGGTATTCTACGTTGGCTTCCGCACCACTCCCGTAGATTCCACCGGCGTATTCCACATTCTGGAACACTCTGTACTCTGCGGATCCGAAAAGTATCCCGTAAAAGAACCCTTCGTGGATCTGATCAAGGGCAGTATGAACACCTTCCTCAATGCCATGACCTATCCCGATAAAACGGTTTACCCCGTTGCATCCTGCAACCACAAGGACTTCGCCAATCTGATGGGCGTATATATGGACGCAACCTTCCGTCCCAACGTACACACCCGTCCCCAGATCTTCCTGCAGGAGGGCTGGCACACCGAGATCGACGAGGCCGGTACCGCCACCTGTAAGGGCGTTGTTTACAACGAGATGAAGGGCTCCTTCGCATCGGTTGACACCCGCAACTGGGAAAGCATGAAACAGGCACTGTTCCCTGACACCTGCTACCGTCACTGCTCCGGTGGCAATCCCGTAAACGTCCCCGATCTGACCTACGAGCAGTTCAAGGACGCTCACAACACCTACTACCATCCTGAAAACAGCTATATGTTCCTCTACGGCGACATTGATCTTGCCGACCGTCTGGCATTCCTCAACGACGAGTATCTCTGCAAGTATGAGCGCATCAACAAGGCAATCCCCATCGCTCTGCAGAAACCTGTTCAGTGCATGGATAAGGTAGACTACTATCCTGCCGCTGAGAGTGACAAGGAAGAGGAAAGCTCATACATCACCTATGCGGCAGTTACCGGCACTTATGCAGACACCGAGGAAAATTTGGCAATGTCCATCCTCTTTGAAGCCATCGCATCGGGCAACGACTCTCCCCTGAAAAAGAAGTTCCTAGAAAGCGGCATGGGTCAGGATTTCCACGCCTACATCATGGACGGCATCGCACAGCCCTTCGCTGTATTCCAGCTTCGCAAGACCTCTGCCGACAAGAAGGACGAGTTCTACAAGCTCCTCATGGAAACCCTCACCGAGTATGCTGAGAAGGGTCTGGATCATCAGCAGATCGCATCTGTCCTCCACCAGACCGAGTTCCATCTCCGCCGCGGCAACAACAGCGGCTCTCCCGCAGGTCTGGACTACGGTCTGACCATGCTGGACACCTGGCTGTACGGCGGTGATCCTGCGGCGGCAATCACCTTTGAAAATTCCCTTGCCAACATGAAGGCAGGGCTGGAAAACGGCTACTTCGAAAATCTGCTGAAGAATAAGATCCTGTCCAGCAATCACACTGCGCTGATTTCCATGCTTCCCTCCTACACTCTTGCAAAGGAAGAGGAAGAAGCGGAAGCTGCTCGCTTTGCCGCACTCAAGGCATCCATGACCGAGGATGAGGTGAAGGCAACCATCGCACAGATGGAGGATCTCATCGCATACCAGTCCTCCGAAGACACTCCCGAGGACAAGGCAACTCTGCCCAAGCTCTCTCTGTCCGACATCCGTGAAAAGGGCACCGAGCTTCCCATCGAAGTGACCTCCTGCGCAGGGATTCCTCTCCTCAACCATGAGCTGTTCACCAAGAAGATCAGCTATCTCACCTACTATTTCGACCTCTCCGGTCTGACTCCTGAGGAGCTTCCCTATGTCAGCCTGCTGTCCAGACTGCTGGGCAACATTTCCACCGCATCCCACACCGCCAACGAGCTGCGCTGTGAGATCGGTCTGAAGCTGGGCGACTTCTCCTGCTCCGCAGGCGCACTCTCCATTGCAGGTGACATCGATCACTGCATTCCTCAGTTCACCGTGCGCACCGCTACCATGGACGACGAAATTGCAAACTCTCCCGAAATCGTGAAGGAAGTGCTCACCACTACCCTGATGAAGAAGGAAGAGATCAGCATGATCGTCCTGCAGGCAAGAAACGGCCATCGTATGCGTTTCATCAACAGCGGTAACTCCGCCGCTATCAGCGAGATCTCCGCATCCCTTTCCGCAGACGGCGCTTGCAATGCAATCCTTCACGGTCTGCCCTTCTACCGCTTCCTCTGCGACCTTGCCGATCACTTCGACGAGCGTTACGACGAGCTTGCCGCTAAGCTGACCGCACTTTGTGAAAAGATCTTCACCAAGGGCAATCTTACCTTCAGCTTGACTGCCGAAGGTCAGGTTTCCAAGATGGACGAACTGATGGCATCCTTCGATCTGCCTGCAGGCGGCGAAAAGTCCGCGCCTCTGGCAATGCCCAAGGCTGACAAGCCCTCTGAAGGCATCGCAATCCCCTCGGGCGTTTGCTACGTTGCCAAGGGCGGCAGTTATCTGGGCACCATGGAATACGACGGCTCCATGCAGGTACTGTCCAAGATCCTCACCTACGATTATCTGTGGAATGAGGTTCGCGTAAAGGGCGGCGCATACGGCATCCATTTTAGTGCAAACAACAACGGTGCCTTCTTCATGGCATCCTACCGCGATCCTGCTGCCGCGCCTACTTTGAACGCATACGCAGGCATCCCCGCATATCTGCGCTCCTTCGAGAATGCACAGTCGGTAGATCAGTACATCATCTCCACCATGGCAGGCGTTGACCGTCCCATGAGCGCATCCCAGAAGGGTCATGCAGCAGACAGCCACTATTTCAGCGGTATTACCAAGGAATTCCGTCAGAAGACCCGTGCACAGATTCTGGCAACCACTCCCGCCAAGATCTACGCATACGCCGACAAATTGGAAGCACTGCTGGCAAACGCTACCGTTTGCGCAGTAGGCAACAAAGAAAAACTGGAAGCCGCAGAGCTTAAGACGATTGATCTTTAAATCAAAAAACGGGGCGATTGCCCCGTTTTTGATTTAAGGGCTTCGCCCTACGCCGTCCACCACGTGGACGCCTACCCACCCAAGGGCCCTTCTTGAAAGAAGGGGTCTTGGGAATCTCCCAAGAACTTTATAAAAAAGCCTCGCAAGTACTTGCGAGGCTCTTTTCGTATTTGATTATTCTCCAAACACTTCCTTGACCGCTTTCAGATAGCCGTAGCCATACCGATCATCAGGCTGGAGATAACTGGTCTCGGTCCACTCGTTCCAACTGTTTACGGTGATCAGCGGTGCGGCAAGATCATGGGTATCCACGTATTCTTTCGCCGCCAGCAATGCTTCCTTGAAGGCATCGGGGGTGTTGCCCCGTACAATAGGATAGGCAAGGCGTGTGTGTCGAGGATTGTTATCCCATCCCACCGAAACGTGCGGATAATATGGAATGTTGTAGCCATCCATTTCTGACCAATTTTTCTTTACATCCTTCAAAACTTCCCGGTAATCACGGTTCATATCGGTGATATGGACAAACTGATAGCTGGTCATACTGTCATAGCCCACCGCTTCAATGACTTCACGGCTTCCCCGATACTCGGCGTGGTCTACGCCGCTGACATTGAAGGCTCCGTTACCCCATTTGGTGTGCTGGAGATGGAGTCCCGGGAATCCTGCCTTTCGCACCTCATCCCTAAACCACTCAATGGCTTCCCGCGTTGCTTCCAGACCACCCAGACCGTCCATGAGATTTTGCAATTCGTAAATCATGAACACGGGACAGCCATTGATCTTGTAGTAATTGGGCTGGCTGAAATAACGATCAATAATGCGATGGCAAACCGTTTCAAACTGCTGACGGTTGACCTTTCCGCTCCACACCACCTCTTCGCAATCATCGTAGGTGCGCTTGTCCCAACAGGTAGTGGCGTCGTGATTGGCCCACATAAGATAGAATTTCATCAAATCTCGATTTTTCGCCTTCAAAAAGCCGTCGTTCAGACAGTTTTCCAAAAACGGACGATTATCATACCAATACCAATCGTAAATGAATACGTTGACTCCGTGCTCTACTGCGGCATTGATTTCCATCTCCATCACATAGGGATCGGCTTCGTTGACATAGCCCCACACGGGCTTTCGGGGCCACTCATGTCCCGGAAATCTTGCCTGTGCAGATTTTACGGTTTGCCATTCGCCCATGCCTTCGGGCCAGAAGATGCGCGTACGTCGCTCGTCCCCGGTATATGCCGGCCAAATATAGGCCGCAATATCATATTTTTTCATAGTTTATACAGCCTTTCTGCACTATGCGATGGTGAAACCATAACTGCCGCTGCCTAACACTGCCACGGCACGGTTCGAATTTGCTTCAATTGTACAAGTGCCCTTGACTACATTCACCTTCTCGGATTCGCAAGCGGGGAAAATCACCGTCGCTGTTGCGCCAAAGGGAATTGTGATCTCCATGGTCACCGTGTTGTCAGCATTCTTATGCCACGAGGATTCCAACTCGCCCCGCACGGTCTGCTGTGTGCAGGTGACAGAGTCGAGATCGTGGGGGATATAGGGGGCGATGGTGAATCGCTCATACCCTCTCTCGATCTCACAAATACCTGCCAGTCCCTCATACAGCCAACGATCGTAGGTGCCTAAGAAATAGTGGGCACGGGAACGGGTGGTGGTCTCCCACATCTCCCAAAGGGAGGTTGCGCCTTCTGCAATCATAAATCCCCAAGAGGGATAGGTAGTCTTGGTGAGGATTTCGTAGGCGAGGTCGGCATAGCCGTATTTGGACAGGATGGGCAGAATCTCTCTTGCGCCCACGCAACCGGTGTCTAAATGACCGTTCTTCTCCCGAATATCCGCCACCAATCGCTCCACTACCGTAGGAATCCGCTCGTCAGGCACCAGTCCCATGGCAAGGGCAACCAGCTGAGAGGTCTGACGGAAGCGGGTGCGCTCCCGTCCGTGAGGATGCCACACCCTAGTTTGGTAGCAGCCTTCGTCGGCTTTGTAGAATTTTTCATTGAAAGCAGTATAGATCCGTTCTGCCGCACCGGTAAAGAGCGAAGCATCTGTGCAATTTTCTGTAAGCTCTGCCATTTCCGCCATCATACGAAGCATTTTATACACATACGCCGTAGCAACGATACCGCTTCCCTCGTTAGGGGATTCGTTATAGCGCAGATCCTGTCCGTTCATGGGAGATACCCAGTCGCCCAGCTGTCCAGGGGAAGCAATCCAATTCCGCTGCTCCATCTCACCAATGATGCCTTTGGCATATTGTTTCAGCACGGGGTACTGCTCTGCCATATACCGCTTCATGCCGTAGGAGCGGTACATCTCATAAACGCTGAATACCATTACCGTATTCCACACATAGTGCTGGGCAACGCCCCATCCTGCAGTAGGCACCATATTGGGCAAAATGCCGTACTCAGTAAAGCAATCCTCCATGGTTCGGATGAAGTTAGGCATAAAACTTGAACAGCCAAAATTGTAGGTGAAGCATTCCAACGCCACATTGAGGTCACCCAGCCATCCGTTTTTCTCCCAAACAGGAGTATCGGTAGGCTTGCCTTGAGTATTATTCCGCATGGTGCGCACCATCATGGCATGGAGATCGTTGATCAGCGGATGGGAGGTGGCCAAACTGCCGCTCGCCGTAAGATCATTCGCCACACGGTAGAGGGTGACGTCCTCTGCGGTCAGTTCGCCCTCATAGCCCCAAATTTGCAAATAACAATAGCCTTTATAGCTGAATTTAGGCTCGTATATCTCCACATCATCGCCAGCGGTGATATATTCGTCGGTCATAATGTAGCGGTAGGGCCACCAATGGGCGTTTGTGCCGTCTTTTCCACCCAGCTTTTGGACGTTCCCGTCGGAAAGGAGTTTTTCGCCGTACAAGATGGTGATCTTCTCACCGATGGGCTGATGTTTGAATAGAATCTTCGCCCAGCCCGTAATCATTTCGGGGGCATACACCACATATGAGCCATCCGCACGCTTTTGGATATCTGTGGGCGCAAAAGATGCGATTCTAAGCATAGGCTCGTTACATTGGCAACGCAGTACACCCGCAGGTGCCTTCATAATTTCTGCCGATTTCCACTCAGCATTTTCCAAAGTCTTGCGTGCATCGAAGATCTCGCCGTAATAGATGGAATTGTAGGTGATGGGACCGTCAATGGTTACCTGCCAGGTATTATCGGAAACGATCGATTCTTCTCTGCCGTCAGCATAGCGAAGAGTGAGCTGACACTTCAACTTGGGGGCATCTCTCCACTCTGCAGTTTGCCAATTCCACACACCGCCCTGCTCATTATAAAAGCCGTTGCCCAACTCCACATGGATGGTGTTGTCTCCGCTTTGGAGCATAGCCCCCACATCGAAGGTGCGGTAGGGGACGGTCATGGAATACTGGGTGTTACAGCAATTCATGAGCGAATCGTCGGGCATCTTGCCGTTGATGCGCAGCTCAAAATATCCAAGACCCGCAATAGACAGATAGGCTTCTCGGATCTTTTCTTCCAAGAAAAATCCTTTGCACAAATAGGTGGCGGCAAAACTCTTATGAGAAATACCGATCCATTCTCCCGTCCACGCTTCCATGGACAGCAGACCCGTTACAAAACGGGCAATGGGGCTTTCTGCGACCTCGCCTGCGTTATCCCAGACGGTCACGCGCCAATAATAGGCTGTATGAGAGGAAAGGGCTCTACCCTCATAAAGAATATCAAAAAACTCCGCGGATTCCACTTTTTTGCTATCCCAGACATCGCCCTCTCCCTGCTCTGCCTTCGCATACGTGGAAGAAAGGATCAAACGATAAGCGGTCTGGCATCGGTGCTCTGCCGCCGATTGGGGAATCCAGGAAAATGCGGGCGTGGTATCAATGCCCACAGGCTCGGCCAGTTGACAGACCTTCATGGATGCTACCGTTAATGACGGAGAAAAAGAATTGCTCATAAAATACTCCTTACTGATGATTTTCACTGTTGAATAGACAAACCCCTTTACCGCAGACGCAGTAAAGGGGTTGTAAATTATTTACCCACAGAATTGATCGCTTCGGAATAGTCCTGCGTTGCGTTGGGAGAAGAAAGTGTCTTCATGTCGTCGTACAGCCACATAAAGCCGCCTTCACAGTACTGCTTCACAGCGGTCAGCTTATCCTTGACCTGAGCGGCAGTATCGCCTGCGGAGCCGTTGTAGTGGAGACACCAATAACCGGGAATGATCTTGGTATTGCCAAATGCACGATACCAATCAGCTACATTGTTATACGCGCCGCCGTCATAGCACTGGAGGTAGATACGGTCAACCAGTTCGGAGCCCAAACCATTGTAAACCGCTACCCAATAATCTCTGGCATTGAAGGGACAGAGGGTAACCTTCAGACCCATGCTTTCCACCATTTTGCCGAAGGTGATGGCAACGCCGGGATCGTAGCTGGTTTCGTCATCGTAGTTGATGGCATCTGCGCCGCAAGCATCGATCAGAGCCTTGAAGTTACGGTAGAGGATGGTGTCCTCGCCGGTGCCGTCCCGCTCAATCAGGGCTGCGATGGCTTCAAAGTCCTTGGTACCCCAAGCGCCAACAGACAGCTCGAT
Organism: Eubacteriales bacterium; assembly: GCA_045645175.1. Classification (GTDB taxonomy): domain Bacteria; phylum Bacillota; class Clostridia; order Oscillospirales; family CAG-272; genus CAKSQF01. Next base: position 12,277 of record JAZRIH010000055.1, read on the forward strand.
ACGGTTGATGTTGGTGGGTTCCTGCTTCAGATACTTCCAAGCAGACTCTACTGCGGCAGTACCTACGTACTTGCCGTTTTCGGCAACCTTAATGTCGTTGAGGTAGAGGGTGCCGTCGTCATAAACGTGTACAGACCACAGCATGATGGTGTTAAAGCCGGATTCCTTGACTGCCTTCATACCGCGCTCGGAAATGTAGAAGGGACCGCCGCCGAAAAGTGCGGAAACCCATTCATTCTCGGGCTTGGGCTCAGGCTTGGGTGCTTCGGTAGTTGCTGCCGTAGTGGTGGTAGGCGCTGCGGTAGTGGTTGCTACGGGATCATTGCCCTTACAAGCAGTGAAGCAGAACATTGCCGCCATCGCCAGACAAAGCAAACGTGCAAAACGAATTTTTTTCATGGATGTTTTCTCCTGTTCTTATTTGCCGAAACGGATAATTTCGCAACTGTTTCGGAATTACTACAATTATATTACCATTTTTTCCATTAAAAAGCAAGTAGTTTTAGTGATCTCATAACAGATTCAGCATTTTCGTCAAATCTATTCTCCATCAATTGTGCAGACTGCCAAGGCAGTTCGCCGTTCACTTAGACATAGGAAAAAAATGATTGATTTTTCTGCAAATCGGTAGACAAGGCAAGCAATTTATGATAAAATAGCAGTAATGAATATTTTGATTCCAAGAAAGAAGGAACTGTTATGTCTGCTACTACTCACAGAGAACGTCTGGCTCCCCTGCTTGCCGATCAGAGCATCGTGATCCTCTATTCCGGCATTCCCGTCCATGTCAGCCAGGACGAATACTACCCCTTCCGTTGCAACCGTCAGTTTTTCTACTTCACCGGTCTGACCCGTGAAAATATGGCGCTGGTAATGATCAAGCGCGGCGGTAAGGTTACCTCTACCCTCTACATCCCCGAGGCAGATCCTCACGCCATCCGCTGGATGGGCAAAATGGTGATGCCCGACGAGGCAAGAGAGATCACCGGGATCCAGTCCATCCGTTACATTCACAATCTGGAGGGCGATCTCCACAGCCATCTCTCCTCCGGTCTGGTAGACTACGCATATTTTGACACCGACCGTCACTCTGCAGAGGATCTGCCCGACTACAATCTGGCCAAGGCGCTGGAAATTACCCAGCGTTATCCTGCCATTCAGATCAAGAATGTTCATCCCCTCGCAGGTGCCCTGCGCAAGTGCAAGGATGAAGACGAGGTTGCCGCTATTCAGAAGGCAATCGACATGACTCAGGCAGGCTTGGAAGAGGTTATGCGTACCCTTCGCCCCGGAATGTACGAGTATCAGGTGCAGGCTGCCTTTGAGGCAAAGATCTTCTGTGAAGGCGCAGAAGGTCCCTCCTTCCCCACCATCGCAGGCGCAGGCATCAACGGCACCATGCTTCATTATGGCACCAACCGTGAGCTTTGCAACGACGGCGATCTAATCCTCCTTGACCTTGGCGCAAAGGCAGATGGCTACTCTGCCGACATCACCCGTACCTACCCCATCAACGGCAAATTCACCGCCCGTCAGCGTGAGTACTATCAGTTGGTGCTGGACGCCAATCTGGCAGTTTCCAAGGCGGCAAAGCCCGGCATGACCACCCGTGATCTTAATGAAATTTGCAAGAATGTCCTTGCAGAGGGTCTGATCAAGATGGGCAAGATCGAGAAGCCCGAAGAGGTTGGCAAATACTACATGCACGGCGTTGCTCACCATCTGGGCATTGACGTCCACGACATCGAGGATGCCGCCGACCGCATTCTCCGCCCCGGCTGTGTGATCACCAACGAGCCCGGTCTGTATGTGGACGAGGAGTGCATCGGCATCCGTATCGTGGACGATCTCTTGATCACCGAAGACGGCTGTAAGGTTCTGTCCCAGTCGATCATCCGCGAGATTGACGAGATCGAAGCATTCATGGCGAAGTAAGCCCAAACAATAAATGAAAGAAGGTTTATCATGAATAATGAGGGATATGGCGCAAACGGTGCGCCCTTTGAGTACACCGTAGAGAAAAAAGGAAAAAAGATGAGGAACAGAAAAATACTTTTGATATTGGCATACGTGGTATGGGTAATAGTATTTTTCGCTGTTGGCGCATTGGTAAAATTGATATTGCCGATGCTCTGCTTTATTCCTTTGTCGGTATGGTTTATAGCTTGGCTTACATGGCGATACACAAAAGAGGAGATAAAAATAA
>JAZRIH010000056.1:0-9963 GCA_045645175.1 Eubacteriales bacterium
ACATTCAAGGGTGCGCGGTTGAGGATTACGGTTTCGCAGGATTGCAGCTTGTCATAAACCAACTGACGCATGTTCTTGTTATACGCCATAAAGGTATTGGCATCGGCAACCATGATCTCCTGATAGATCATCCAGTTTTCGGGAAGCGCCTGATAGAGATTGTCGATCATCCATACGCCGTTGTACTCAATCAAGATTCGCTGGGGACGATGCTTATCCTCCAGAGAAGTCAGCAGTTCCGGGGTCAGATCTTCGATATCCTCAATTACTTCCATAGACACGTTATCGTGCGCAAATTCGGAGGGATCATATTCTTCAACGCCTTCTTCGCATACAATGAGGAGCATAGGCTCGCCGCCGTTGAAATCGGGATCAGAGAGCGTTTCCTGAAGGGTTTTGGTCTTGCCAGCTTCCAAGAAACCGGTAAAGAGATATACAGGCAATTCTTTTCTTTGTTTCATACTGCCTCCATTACAGAGCAAAGAGCGCTGCAATAGCAGACTCGTTCAATTTGGAACCAATCACGCAGATTCGTCCGATCAAACCAGCGGAGCCATAGCGCAGGTCGCCTTCACCGGGGACGTAGTCAAAGTGGAACCACTTGCCGTCATCGCTTGCCACGATGCCCTTGGCACGCAGTACGATGCCGTAGGTCTGCTCATCTTCTAATGCAGAAAGAATCGCATTCAGTTTGTCGGCGCTATACTTAGCAGTAGTTTCAATTCCCCAGCTCTGGAATACCTCGTCGGCATGATGATGGTGATGATGTCCACCACAACCGCAGGAGCATTCTTCGTCATGATGATGGTGATGTCCGCACTCACACTCTTCATCGTGGTGATGGTGATGTCCGCACTCACACTCTTCATCGTGATGATGGTGATGTCCGCACTCGCACTCTTCATCGTGGTGATGGTGGTGTCCGCACTCGCACTCTTCGTCATCGAGATGATGGTGATGGTGACCACCGCATACGGGGCAAGATTCTTCTTCGGTCAGCGCGCGAAGCTCATCCGCCAAAGTAGAGGTCTGCTCCATTGCAGACAGAAGCTGTGCACCGCTCAGCTCATCCCAAGAGGTAGTAACGATCACCGCATTGGCATTCTTTTCTCTCAAAAGCGCAACGGTGTCGGCAATCTTCTTTGCGGAGCAGGTCTGGGTATGGCTCAGCACGATTGCATTTGCATTTTCAATCTGGTCATTATAGAACTCACCGAAGTTCTTCATGTACATCTTGCATTTATTGGCATCGGCAACAGCGGTATAGCTATTGAGCACCACATCATCGGTCAGTACAGTCTGCACTGCACGGATTACATCGGACAGCTTGCCTACACCGGAGGGTTCGATGAGAATACGATCGGGAGTATATTCAGCAATTACCTGTGCAAGGGCCTTGGAGAAATCGCCTACCAGAGAGCAGCAGATACAGCCTGAGTTCATTTCGTTCACGGTGATGCCTGCATCCTGCAGAAATCCGCCATCGATGCCGATTTCGCCGAATTCGTTTTCAATCAGGACAACCTTTTGTCCCGCATATGCCTCGGTCAACAGTTTTTTGATCAGCGTAGTCTTACCTGCGCCCAAAAAGCCCGAGAATATATCAATTTTGGTCATTTAAAATCAAAACCTTTCTAATAAAATCATAGATACCCTATTATTTTAGCACAGTTTCGCAATTTGTCAAGAGTTTTGATAAAAGTTACTGCGATCGACCCTACAAAACAGTGACGCGCCTCCTGTGAGCTGATTCTTGACTTTCTTTGGAATTTATGTTATACTGAATTATCCAATTTTGCGAGGTCAATATGAGTAAAAAAACATCTTCCAAAAAATCCGGGCAATTAGCGCTTTCTGTATTTCAAATACTTCTCCTCCTCGGCATCGGTGCCATTGCAGGTGTTGCTTTGGGACTTCTCTTTAATCCGATGCCGCCTGTTCTTTTGGTTATCCTTTGGGGTTATGCGTCGCTCTTCATTTCCTTTTATCTTCAGATCATCTTTCATGAAGGCGGTCACTTAGTAATGGGACTTGCCACGGGTTACCGTTTTCTTTCCTTCCGTATTGGTAGCTTCATGTGGATCAAACGAAACGGCAAAATCCGATTCGGTCGATTTTCCTTGCCCGGTACAGGTGGACAATGCCTGCTCCTTCCCCCTGCGCCCAAAGAGGACGGTAGTTATCCCATAGCTCTGTACAACTGGGGAGGAGTGCTGTTGAATTTGATCACCATTCCGCTTTGCGTAGTGTTGGCAATCCTTCTTCGATCTAATCCATATCTTTCCTTCTTTTTCGTTATTTTAGCGTTGATCGGGCTATATTTTGCCATTCTCAATGGTATTCCCTTCAAACACGCACTGATCCCTAACGATGCCGCCAATGCAAAACTCATCGGCCAATCACCCTCCTCCTATCGAGCAATGCGGATTACTCATCAAGTTTTGCAGGAAATCGCCGACGGCCAAAGCATCTGCGATCTGCCGGAGGAATGGTTTGTTATGCCATCGGTGGAAGAAATGCAAAACAGCTTCACCACTACCCTTGCAGTATTGTCCTCTGATCGGCTGATCTATCAGCATGATTTTGATGCCGCAAATAAGCAAATCGATTACCTTCTTACCTCACCGATTGCACTGAATTCTTATCATCGCAATTACCTCAAGATGCATCAGATTCTTTGTCTGCTAATGATCGATGATACGCCTGATGCGATCACTTCGATTTATACTAAAGAAATCAAGCAGTTTATTCAAATGCTGGGATCGACTATTGAGGGACTAATCTGCCAATATGCCCTTGCTCTTCTATGGAAGAAGAATCCTCCGAAAGCTATCACCCTTCGCAAGAAGGCCGAAAAGTTAGCCGCCAAGCATCCCTATCCCAGCGAAGCAACAGATATGCTAAAGCTCCTCGATGAGATTGACCGACTGTCTGCATTGCGAAACGCCATTCCGGGTGTACCTCAGCAAGGAGAACGGCTATGAGTGTTTCCTGCGAAATTGTCCGCTCCAAACGCAAAACTGCGGCATTTTCCATCACGAAAGACGGACGTCTGCTACTCCGCATTCCCTTTTGGGTCAGCGATCGGGAAGCCAATCGCCTCGTCGAAGAGAATCAGGACAAGCTTATCCGCCTAATACAGCGATGGAAAACTGCACAGAATGTTCTGCCTGATTATCGAGACGAGGATATTCCCCGTTTGAAAGAGATGGCATCTCAGAAGCTTCCGCCACGAGTCGAATACTGGTCCAAACGAATGGGACTCACCCCTTCAGCTGTAAAGATCACCTCGGCAAAATCCAGATTCGGCAGTTGCAATAAGCGAGGCGGCATTTGCTTCTCCTGCTATTTGATGCTTTACCCCGATGATGCCATCGACTATGTCATCGTCCACGAATTGTGCCATCTCAGACACTTGAATCACTCCGCACACTTTTACCGTTTACTTGCCCACTATCTACCCGACTACAAGAATCGGGAGGCTATTTTGAAAGGAAGGTCCAACTAATGGAAGAACGCATTTACAAAGTCAGCAAAATTGAGGGTGAATACGCGACCCTTATTGATTTGAAAACAGGGGACGATCTGTTCATCGCCCTTGCCCTGCTCCCCGATGGAACAGATCTTGGCAGCCGTCTGCTTTGGAAGGATTTCGTTTACACACTTTTGGAGGACTGAGCATGAATAAAATCTGCATCCTCGGCTGTCCCGGAAGTGGAAAGAGTACCTTTTCCCGAGGATTGCATCAGATCACGAAGATTCCCTTGTTTCATTTGGATCAGCTCTATTGGAATGCGAATAAAACGAATGTTGACAGAGAAACGCTTCGTCAACGAGTAGACGAAGTACTGGTGAATCCCCGGTGGATCATTGATGGCAATTACGGCGCTACCCTTGATCAGCGCATTTCCGCTTGCGATACTGTGTTTCTCTTCGATCTGCCTGCTGAGGTTTGTCTGGCAGGCGTAGAAGCGCGACGAGGACAGGTTCGCCCGGATATTCCTTGGATCGAAACCGAGGAAGATCCCGAGTTTACCGCTTACATTCGCTCTTTCCGTACCGAAAAATTGCCCACATTATATTCTGCTTTAGCTCAATATCCTGATATTGCAGTGATTGTATTCCACTCGCACAGCGAAGCAGACGAGTATTTGGCTCAATTGAAGGACAAGCAAGCCTAATGACAATAAAAGAACAGCACCCTTTCGGGTGCTGTTTTCATTTTAATAACCTAAGTTTTCATTGACGAGAATGATTTCGTAATCGCTTCCCCAAGGCTTACGCCAAAAAACAACTAAGCTATTGCAGATACGGTCGGGGCTCTTACAATCATAACAACGATCACCTTTCACCGCGCAGGGCGTTTTCTTGCCCAGACGCTGTGCATTAAGAGGACCGGAAATGTTGCGGGCACGATAGAGTGCACTATCATAATCGGGGGCAATTTTATTGGCACCGATCACAAAGTACACCTTACGATGTCCAAACAGCGTTTCTGCCACACGGTTACCCGTAGCATCAATGTTGATGATCTCACCGGTTTCTGCAACGCCGTTTGCAGAGGTGATATAGATCTCGGTATCCTGCGCCGCATCTCGCATCTGACGGTCGGTCTTCCCTTCAGGAATACGATTGTGCCAACGCACATCATTATGAGTGGACAGGAGGTCAAACAGTCCCATCTGTGCCAAGGTCACCGAACCACCAAATCCTACTTTTTGGCCATCAATAGAAGCATTGAGATAATCTGCTGCCTCCGGGGCAGTTTCAAAACATTTTACCGTATAGCCTTTATCTCGCAGACTATTTACAATCAGTTCAAAGTTCATTTTCCGTAAGTACCATTTGCCAAAGGCAGAAGAATTTTTTCCGCAATACCATTTGCCATAATACCATAACCCTTGTCACCGGGATGAAGTGCATCGGGGAAATTGCGGAGCGTGATTACATTCTTGGAATAGTTGTACATATCAAAGAATTCTAAGTTCCAACCTTCTCCAATCATTTGAGCTGTCAGCTTTCTTTGCAGATTACGTACAGTTTCATTGCCAAACTGCTGATTGCCGCCGTATACGGGACAGTTCATCATTACATAGGACATTTCGGGATTAGCATTCTTCAGCATATTCAGCAGATTCTTGTAACCCTTTTCAAACTCTGCAGTAGAGTTGTCGTTCCAATTCTGGTCACGGTTAGAGTCATTAGTACCCAGCATAATCAGCGCAATATCAATCTCATTTGCTTGAGATTTCAAGCTTTTATAAGTATTACACTTAATGTATGCATCGGTTAAATCCTCTCGCATGGTTTTACCACTGTTGCCATAGTTCACAACAAGGTAATCCTTCCACAGAATTCTCTGGAGAATTGCAGGATATGTGCAGTAAGTACCGTTGGAAGCACCTACGCCTTGTGTGATACTGTCACCGATACAACCTACGGTAATTACATCAGCATTACCGCTGGAGGCGTAATCGGCAGGAACGGTCACGTCCTTGGTACCTTGGGACTTGAAATAAGCAAACAGACGCTCCATGGAGTCATAATTGGCAGAGGAAGATGCGCCTTCCAAAACCAGCTTTGTTCCCTTCACTGCAAGATTGTACTTGTACAGATTACGGTTAGACAGCTCGGTGGATTCTTTACGATTCGTTTTGCCGATCAGAATTTCATTAGCAGTTTCCGCTTCAGTATCCGCTACAACCTTTACTTCCACACCGGTCATGTTTTTGAAGACCTTCGCCAATTCCTCAGCGATCAGCTTTGCATAGTGGGTTTCACCATAGTCAAAGCTATTGGGGTACTGACGCTTAGCATCTTCGAATTCATCGGGAGCGTATACAATGGTGTACTCGGAAAGGGCAACTCCTGCAATGGTAATGCTGTCGTACTTTTCATCTCTGGGATCGGTAGGTCCGGCAGGTGTGGATTCTGTCGTCACAACGGGAGTTGTGGTCTGATTGGACTTCTTGCATCCTATCATGCAAGAAGCCAGCATCAATGCGCTGAGTAATATACAAAATAGTTTTTTCATGATTTCCTTCCATTCGTTAAAGTATTATGCCAAACAAATATATTTTTGAATCAATTTTTCGCTACGCAACGCCAGCGGTTCCAGTTCTGCTGCATCGGCATTGTTCACGCTATACTGATACATCATTTCGCCGTCCATTTGAGCTTGTCTGTTATGTACGGGGAAATAATTTTCCATCAAGAACGCAGCATATTTTTGCAGTCGGTACTCGCCTACCAAGCGGTATTCTTTGGAAATAGTGTCTACCGCCACAGAATAACGATCCTTGATAGCATTGATGATCGCCTTGCGCTCATTCGCTTTTGCAAAGACGATGGTAGAACAGACGTCTGCATTGCGATTGTGCTCTGTTGAGCCGTGGCTATCAGTGGAGCCTACGATGGGATGAATTCTGCCCTTGTAGAATTCATCATAATAGAGGGCCGTTTGCAGACCGTTCTGATGATAATAATTCTCGCCGCCCAGCACTTCAAAGGCATCAAACGGATGCTGCTCCATCATGTAACGGGTAAAAGGCTCGGAAATCTGCCACAGATCGGACAACCAATACGGATGAGCAAAAACACCCAACCCATCTGCTTGACGAATTTTATCAAATCCCCACAGGCAAACTGCATACCATCGACTGTTCACATTTTCAGGAATGGGATGATCTCCGGATTTTAACTGCGCTTCGATGGAATCAATCTCTTTTTCGTAGTCTTCCATGGAATAGACATCAGGGGGCGTCACGCTTGCATCGGCGCGTCTGCCGTCTAATTCGCCGTTGGTTTCGATGTAATTGCGCTTGACGGGTAGCAGACCGTTCACCGAGAACAGACCGCCTGCATTGACGATATGCACGTCTGTACCGGGCAGATGGACCTCCTCACCGGGGAGAATCGCCATTGGAATCTTTACCCCTTCAAATGCACGAATCGCCTCTACAGAGGGATAATAGCGCTCGTGGTCGGTAATGACGATGAAGTCGTAACCGCGTTTGCGGTAGTTGGCACAAACTACAGCAGGAGATTCCCTACCGTCCGATCGGAATGTATGCATATGGAGGTCACCCATCAGCGGAATGCGCTCCGCCAAATCATGTTCCAACGCATACACCGATAGTTGCGCTATTCGACTGTTGTTCTGATAGATACGCACAAAATATTCGCTTTCGCTATCGGCGGTATAGGTGAATCGCAGACAGCCGTCGACTTCGGGCGTGCACAGAAATTCGGTTTGATTCCAAGCGGTAAACGATTGTCCTGCACTTCCTGCATTCATTCGGTGAACCACGATCTTATATTCCCCCGAGAATGCTCTATGGATTCCCAGCGGCTTTACCGTGAAATTCACCGCTTTTTCGATGGGGAAAACCATGGGAAAAATATCATAATCGTACAATACTTGTTTCATTGCCCTGTCTCCTTTCGGACGATGTATCCGTAGTAATTATCTATTAGTATACCACAATTTGCTCAAAATTGCAAGGGTTTGAGCAACGAAATGTGTGTAAATCGATTGTAATTTGGTTTGATGGTATACAAAATTTTCAACATAAAAAAGCACCCTTGCGGGTGCTTTTTTTATCATTTCTTATCTTAATCCTTCCATTTTTCGCAAAGCTCACGAAGCTGGGAAGTAAGTTTCGCATTGTCCTTATTGGTCTTGCCACGACGTGTTTTCACCAGATTCAACAGTTTTTCCGCTTCTGCCACCAGCTCGTGATAGATCAACTCCGCACGGGTATTGCCCTTGTATGCCTTCACACGGTCGATGGTCTTGCCTTCGGTGTACACCGTCATCCGTCCGTTAGCCAGATCGTATTCGGTTCCACTGTACGGCGCATCCGCACGATAGCCTAGCTCGTTGAGGAGATTCTTGAAATCCTCGCAGGCGTTTTCGTCGCCGTGGTTTACGAAGATCAGCTCGGGCTTGCGGAAATAGCCTTTGATCCACTCCAACAAACCCGCCTGATCGGCGTGACCGCTGGTGCCGTGGAGCGTGCAGATTTCCGCATTGACGGTGATCTCTTCCCCGAACAAGGTCACGCTTTTTTCTCCATTTAACAGTCGTCTGCCCAGTGATCCTTCAGCCTGATAGCCAACAAACAAAATGATATTGCTGTCTTTCCACAGATTATGCTTCAGATGATGGCGGATTCGTCCTGCCTCGCACATACCGCTGGCGGAAATGATTACTTTCGGCTCGTTATTAAAATTGATCTGCTTGGATTCCTCCGCGGTCAAGGTCATGCGGATATCGTCAAACCAAATCGGGTTGATCCCCTGTCGAATCAGCGCAAGCGTTTCCTCGTCGAAGCAGACGGGATTACATTGCATGAAAATCGCAGTCGCTTCCGCCGCCAAAGGGCTATCCACATAAACGGGAAAATGGTCGTGACCCTGCACCATTTTATTTTGCTTGATTTCACGGAGTGCATAGAGCATCTCTTGGGTACGCCCAATTGCAAAGGACGGAATGATCACATTTCCTCCGCGATCAAGTGCTCTTTGAATATAGCCTGCAAGTTCAGCCACTACATTTCTACGGTCAGTCGAATGCAGACGGTTTCCGTAAGTAGATTCGATTACCAGATAGTCGGTTTCCTCTACCTGCTGAGGATCACGGATAATCCGCTGATCTTTGTTGCCCACATCACCGCTGAAGACGATCTTTTTTTGCACGGGGCCTTCGGTGAGCCAAAGCTCGATGCACGCAGAGCCCAGCAAATGTCCGATGTCTGTAAAGCGAAGTTCAATGCCTTCGGCAGGATAGACAATCTCCCCGTAATTGCAACGGCGGAAGAGGGAGATCGTTCCCAGCGCATCTTGCATATCGTAGACCGGCTCGAAGGTGTCCAGTCCTGCACGCTCGGCTTTTCTGGAGCGCCATTTGGCTTCGGATTCCTGAATGTGCGCCGAATCTCGGAGCATGATATCGCAAAGATCGCAGGTTACATCGATGGCGTAGATTTTGCCTCTGAATCCGTCCTTGTATAACTTAGGCAGCATGCCCGAATGGTCGATATGAGCATGAGTTAGAAAGACCGCTTCGATTTGGTTGGCGGAGACAGGTAAGGTAATATTCTGAAACACGTCCTGCCCTTGCTCCATGCCGCAATCTACCAAATAGTATCGGGCATTCACTTCCAAAAGTGTGCAGCTGCCTGTGACCTCATGGGTCGCACCGATAAACTGTATTCTCATTGTATTACTCCTCTCCGTATTTTCAAGTAGATGTATAGATCTGATCGTTCATTGAAGCATGAATGGAAATTAATCTTCTGTGATGATCATTGTATACTCCTTCTATAATAATTATACTACAAATTGTCAGAAATTTCAATAGAATAATCATCAATTTCATCAATTTGTTTATGCGAATTATACAATTTTAATTTGCGTAAAATTGCAAAGGGCTGTGACAGTTTCCCGTCACAGCCCTTATTGAATGAGTAGAAAAATTAATCAATTTCTACTTTTCTTCTCTTTCTTCCGTACATCGTGGTGCCAATCAATCCGAAGCCGCTCGCCAGAAGGAGAGCCAGCCAGAGACGAAGATTGGTGTTATCTCCGGTTTGAGGTACATCAGACGGAATATGAGTGTTGATTACATTGAAGCCATTGATTTCGGTAGTGTAACCATCAACAGCATCTTCCGTAATGGTGTAAACGATCTCCTCGCCGTTTTCGTACTTAGGCAGATTCTTGAATGCGAACTTCCAGCCATCTTCAGCGGTAACGATTACTTCTCCAATTTCTACACCGTTTGCCCACAAGTTAATGGTGATACTATCGGGACGCACGCCGTCGTGGTCGTCTGCATCAACCCAAGTCTTGCTACCGGTAATAGTGAACTGCTCAGGAGCGTAGGTGTTGGTTACGTTGAAGCCGTCGATGGTAGTGGTGTAGCCTGCTACTGCATCTTCGGTGATGGTGTAGTTGATC
>JAZRIH010000057.1:0-10692 GCA_045645175.1 Eubacteriales bacterium
CATCTTCTGCTCCTACTACGGCGACAAGGTGGCGGTGCTTCACTCCTCCCTCTCCCAAGGCGAGCGATTCGACGCATGGCGCAAAATCCGTGCAGGCGAGATCTCTCTCTGCATCGGCACACGGTCTGCCATCTTCGCTCCCTTCCCCAATCTGGGCATGATCGTTTTGGACGAGGAACACGAACATACCTACAAATCCGAGCAATCTCCCCGTTTCCATGCCCGTGACATTGCCCGATTCAGATGCAACTATCACAAGGCGCTGATGCTGTTGGCATCGGCCACCCCTTCGGTGGAAAGTTATTACAAAGCCACCAAGGGAATTTATAAATTGGTGGAGCTGAAAGGTCGCTACAAGGGCGCACAGCTTCCCGAAACGGTGATCTGCGATCTGCGCTTAGATGCCGCTGATTCTTCCCACTCCCCCATTGGCAGTATTTTGGCAGACGGCATTGCCAACACCTTGGCAGACGGCAAGCAATCCATCCTGTTTGTCAACCGCAGAGGATACAACAATTTCCTATCCTGTCCCCTTTGCGGAAAGGTAGTGCTCTGCCCTCATTGCTCGGTATCCCTCACCCGACACGCCAGAGATAAGCATCACCGCGCCCCCTATCTGTCCTGCCACTACTGCGGATATCAGGAAAATGTCCCCACCAAATGTCCCGAATGCGGTGCGGATTCCTTCCAATACATGGGCTTTGGCACCCAAAAAGCCGAAGAGGAACTGTCTGAGCGATTCCCCGATGCCAAGCTCCTGCGCATGGATGCCGATACCACCGCCGCGAAATTTTCCTACGACGAGATGTTAGAGGATTTCCGCGCTGGCAAATCCAACATCCTCATCGGCACTCAAATGGTGACCAAGGGACACGATTTCCCCGACGTTACCCTTGTGGGCGTACTATCCGCCGACAATTCCCTATACAATGATGATTACCGCGCCAACGAGCGCACCTTTGCCCTCCTCACTCAGGTTGTGGGACGCGCCGGCAGAGGGCAGACTCCCGGCAGAGCGGTGATCCAGACCTATTCCCCCGATCATCCCGTCCTTGCCCTGGCGGCATCTCAGGATTACAAGGCCTTTTACGAAAGAGAGATTGCCCTGCGAAAGAATCTCACCTTCCCGCCCTTCTGTGATCTGGCTTTGCTGACTATGGCTTGCAATGACGAAGGAATGCTCCAAAACACCGTGGTCACCCTTGCCAATCGGTTGAAGGAACTGCTGGCAAGCGAGTTCAAGGACGTTCCCGCAGTGGTCTTCGGTCCCTTTGAGGCCCCCGTTTACAAGGTAAACGAAACCTATCGAATGCGGATGATCATCAAATGCCGCAACAATCTGCGTACCCGTTCCCTTCTCTCCCGACTGCTGTCTGAGTTCTCGGGAAAGAACGCAAAAAAAGTAACCCTCACCATTGATTTGAACCCCGCTTCGGTATGAAGCAAATACTATATATAATTAAGGAGTAACACTCATGGCTTTTCTCAAAATTCTCACCGATGAAGATCCCCTTCTCCGTAAAACCTCTCGCAAAGTAGATGCGATCACCCCTCGCATTCAGATCCTTCTGGACGATATGATCGCCACCATGCGTAAAGCAGGCGGCGTAGGTCTTGCCGCACCTCAGGTAGGCGTACTCCGCCGTGTAGTGGTTGTAGAAACCGAGCCCGGCGAGGTCATCGAGCTGATCAATCCCGTTATCGTGGAAAAGAGCGGCTCCCAGACCGGTCAGGAGGGCTGTCTGTCCCTGCCCGGCAGATGGGGTCTTTGCACCCGTCCCGACACCGTTACCGTTGAAGCAACCAACCGCCGCGGCGAGCGCTTCCGTGTGACCGGTTACGATCTGACCGCCCGTTGCTTCTGCCACGAGCTGGATCACTTGGACGGCATTCTCTACCCCGACGTTGCTGATCGCATGCTCACCCGCGAGGAAGTCCTTGCTATGCAGGAGGAGGACGACGACTAATGCGAGTCCTCTTTATGGGCACCCCCGATTTTGCCATCCCTACTCTCCGCGCGCTGGCAACCCAGCACGAGGTGGTTTGCGTGGTTTCTCAGCCCGACAAGCCCAAGGGACGCGGCATGCAGCTTCATCCCACCCCCGTAAAGTCGGCGGCGATGGAACTGGGCATTGAGGTTCGCCAGCCTATTACCCTGAAAGATCAGGCATTTCTCCCCGATTTGGAAGAACTTCGCCCTGATGTGATCGTGGTTGTAGCATACGGCAAGATCCTGCCCGAATATGTTCTGAACTATCCCAAGTACGGCTGTATCAACGGTCACGGCTCCCTGCTCCCCACCTACCGTGGCGCGGCACCCATGCAAAGAGCCATCATGGAAGGAAATCGCTACACCGGCATGACCACCATGCAGATGGCAAAGGGACTGGACACCGGTGATATGCTGGAAACCGCTGAAGTCGAGATCACCGACAGCGACAATTTCGAGACCATCCACGACAAGCTGGCGGCAGTAGGCGCAGATCTGATGCTCTCCACCCTTGCAGGCTTGGAGGCAGGCACCATCACTCCCGTAAAACAGGATGACAGTCTTGCCACCTATGCGGCGAAGATCGAGAAGGCAGATTGCCTGCTGGACTTTACCAAATCTGCCCGCGAACTGCACGATCAGATCCGCGGACTCTCCCCTATTCCGTTGGCATTTACGAAACTGAACGGCAAACTGCTGAAGATCGTCACCTCCAAAGTGTCAAACGATAACTCCACCAAAGCCCCCGGCACCGTCCTCTCCATTGACAAGGGCATCATCGCCGTTGCAACTGCCAACGGCACTCTCCAGATCACCGAAGTCCTCCCCGAAGGCAAAGGCAGAATGTCCGCCGCCGCCTTCGTCAACGGCAAAAAAATCGCCGTGGGCGATGTGTTGGGGAAATAAAGCAAATATATATGGGGCTCTGCCCCATACCCCGGCAGGAACCTTCTTGAAAGAAGGTTCCTGCACCTCCAAGAACTTTTATAAATGCCCGACAAATTCTTGTCGGGCGAGAGAATTATTCTCCTCTCCTACTACTCTTACGAATTGAACCAGCCAAGGAGATAGAGGGAGGAGTTTGAGGATGGTCAGCAGTTGCTTCGCAACTGCAAGAGTTCACCTTCGGTGAACTCCGCACCCTTTCATCAGCACATAAAAAATCCAGATACAAAAGCCCCAAAAACCAAAGGAGTCAATTATGCCTACCAACATCCGCGAAGCAGCCTATAAACTGCTCACCCGAATTGAAAAAGAGAAAAAATTCGCCGCCCTTGCGTTGGATGCAGAGGTAGAGCGCGGCTCCTATACCGATGAGGAGCGTGCCTTCCTCACCGCCCTCACCTATGGCGTAGTGGAACGTCGCCTGACGCTGGATCACCTCATCACCCACTATACGGGCAAAACCATCGGACGGCTGGATCTGCCCGTGGTCATTCTTCTGCGACTGGGCATGTATCAAATCCTCTATATGGATCGCATCCCCGACAGCGCGGCGGTGAACGAAACGGTAAAGCTTGCCGCTCGCTACTCCGCACGCACCAAGGGACTGATCAACGCCATCCTGCGTCGGACGGTTCGGGAGAAGGACGAGCTCCCCCTCCCCACAGGCAACTCCCCCAAGGCACTGTCTGTCCGTCATTCCATCCCTCTGTGGATCTTGGAATCTTGGAAAAAGGATTATCCCTCCAAGCTGGAATCCCTCTGCAATGCAGTGAATGTCACCGCACCGCTGACTTTGCGCGTAAACACCCTGAAAACCACCCGTGATGCGCTGACAGAAACCCTTCCTTGCAAGTGGGAAACCATCGACGGTCTGGATAGCGCCATCCGCCTCACCGAAAACTGTCCCGTGTCTTCGCTGATCGCCCTTGCCCAGGGCGACTGCTTCGTGCAGGATGCCGCATCCCAAACAGCGGCAATGATTCTCGATGCGAAACCGGGCATGGCGGTTGCCGATGTCTGCGCCTGTCCCGGAGGAAAATCCTTCTCCATCGCCATTTCCATGGAGAATCGAGGCAAGGTTCACTCCTTCGACCTTCACGAAAGCAAGCTCCCTCTGATCACCGATGGAGCAAAACGGCTGGGCATCGACATCATTGAAGCCAAGGCCCACGATTCGTCGGACACTCTCCCCGAGCTGGTGGGCAAGATGGATCGGGTGCTCTGCGACGTGCCCTGCTCGGGTCTGGGCGTGCTGTCCAAGAAAAGCGATCTCCGTTACAAGGATGAGGAATCGGTGAAAGCCCTCCCTCCTTTGCAGGCGGCGATTTTGGAAGCATCCGCCCCCTATGTGAAGGTGGGTGGCGTGCTGGTCTACTCCACCTGCACCCTGAAGAGAGCCGAAAACGAGGCGGTTGTGATGGCATTCCTCGCCGCGCACCCCGAATTTGAGGCGGTGGTCATCGATGCCTGCGGACAGGTTGCCAAGGATGGCATGCTGACCTTGTTCCCCGACGGCAAGGGTAGTGATGGCTTCTTCATTGCGAAGATGAAACGCATCTGATGAATGATCGTAAAAAATCCTCCCTTTGGCGTGCCTGCGATAAAGCGGAATTAAACCAATGATTGACACTATAGTACTTGACATTATATATCGATTGTGTTATAATAAACTAAATTCAAACGATAGAGGAGGTGGACAAAATGACAAACTATATACTGATAAAGTCAATTGACATTTTGTCCGCTACTGTTCTATAATCTACCTTTTCGGAAAGTTCGCTCTTGATTTTATCAGGGGCGATTTTTTATTTTATTTATTAGAAAGAGGGAAAATTATGAAAGAAATTATCACAATTCAAGTAAGCAAATTCTTAACCACAGAACTCACAGAAAAGATAGCGCAAAAACAATGGAAATCATCTGCTCCTAATTGGATTAATCGTTCGCGGCAATATATTTTCGATGAACTGGTCAACGGAAATGATTGTTTCGGTGTTGTTGCCACCACATCTAAAAACGAAGTGATCGGACGAATTCACTGTATAAAAAATGAAGGCAATCCCTCGCTTTGGTATTACGGTGATTTATTTGTAATTCCCGAATATAGAAGAATGGGAATAGCAAAACAAATGATAAACACAGCAATAAATCACTTATCTGAAATAGGTGCTTCCACATTGCGATGTTATGTAGAATCAAACAATTTGCCAAGTCGCAATCTTCAAATATCGGTAGGGTTTGAAGAAAAGGAATTCGAAAGTTCCAATAATTTCAACAATGACGGAGAAATTATGTATGAAATCGATATACCCAATGGGCTTAATGTAATTTCGGCTACTGTTAACGAGGCATATTTCGTTAGAATTTTGTTTGCTCAGAACAAAGATGTCTTGCATACACCAAATATCAATTTAGGTGAGTGGAGGGAAATCCTTTCTAAAAATGATCCTGATGAAAAGCATTTTTTAATATGTATGGGAGCCATGCCCGTAGCATATATGAAAATTAATGGCTTGTTAAATCAAGATAAAGCATGGGTATCTATGCTTTTTGTTGCCAAAAAATTTCAGCATCAAGGAATTGGCACGTACGCTTTGCACTGTGCAGAACAATATATCAAGGAAAAAGGATTCCATTCAATAGCAATACAAACAGATATAGATAATATACCCGCACAAAATTGTTATAAAAAATTTGGATTTGAAATCTATGAACAGGATTCAAAGGTAAAATTTTTTAAGCTTCTGTAAAATTGCTTACTTAGCCTCGCAATTGAGGAGCTTCGCGTTCGTGCCCCCAAATGCAGTGCTTGTCAGGAAAAGCAGATGGACTTTCGAGGCGTACAAACCAAAGGCTCCCTCCAATGCAGACGCTTGGCTTACTGCGGGAGCTCCCGATGGAGTCGGGTGAGGGAGAGCGCGTAACCAAAAAGTTTATTCACCCCCAAAGTTACGCGGGCTCCTTCCGTCACGCTTCGCGTGCCACCTTCCTCCCGGAGGAAGGCTTTTTTGATAACCCCATTATACCACAAATCGGCAGAGAAATCAAATTCTCTGCCGAAATTTTGTGCCTGCCAATTCTCCGTTAAGAACAACAGAGAAAATCCGATGTGCTTTTTTTAATTATTTAATTGCTTCGAAGGTATAATATTCGTGGTTTGCGAATTCCTCTGCATAGGTACCCTTGCGGGCAATGATCTTCACGTAGCGTCTCTCGTAATACGTGGAGCCGGAGGATTCAACCAATCTGGAGAATGCATCAACGGAAATATATTTCACCGTAGAAGGAATCAAGAAGGATTCGGGCTCCGTGGTAAGAGAAGCGAAGCGGTATGCGGGAATGCGCTTTACGGTATCGGGAATCACGATGTTCTTCGAATTGCCGTTGTACTGAAGCAGTACGCCGTCACCGATTACAACGAAATCCTCATTGGACTGAGATTTCAGCCAGCTCGTACCGGTGAAAACGCCCGTGCCGGCGTAAACCACGTTATTCGCGCCGGACACCTTCGAAAGCTTCGTGCAGTTGTAGAAGGCGCTGTTACCGATCGAGAGAACGGAATCGGGAATACTGATCGAGGAAAGCTTCTGGCAAGCCGCAAACGCGCCTGCATCGATATACTGAAGCGTGGAGGGGAGCTGAACGGAGGTGAGATATACGCAGTTTGCAAACGCGGAAGCACCGATGGTGGTAATACCCTCGGGGATCACGATATCCGTCAAGGATTCACAGCCGTAATAGGTGCCTGCGCCGATTTCGGTATCCTCACTGCCGAAGATCGCGGTCTTCAGTTTGATGCAGTTCGTGAACGCGGAAGCGCCGACGTGCTTGATCTGTCCGGCGAAGGAAATTTCCTTCAAAGCCTCACAGCCGGTAAACGCGCCCATGGAGATCGTATCCACGGTTTCGGGAATAATAACGGTAGCGAGGTACTTGCAGGAATCGAAGAAGGAGGAAGGAATCACGGTGATCTTCGTTTCGATCGCCGCCTTCGTAATGCCGGAGCCGTACATAACGCCGTTTCCGAGCGCTTTCACGGTTGCGGGAATCACGATCTCGGTCAGGCTTTCGCATTTTGCGAACGCGAAATCACCGATGGAAACAATGCTCGGAGTGATTTCGAACGATTTGAGCATATCGCAAGCGTAGAATGCATAGTTACCGATGGAAGTGATCTTATCGGAAACAATAACTTCTTCAAGAACCGTACAGTCGCTGAAGATATAAGCGGGAAGCTCGCTGATTCCGCTGACGTTCACCTTCTTCAGCGCATAGCAATACTGGAACGCGAAGGAGCCGATCGAGGTTACGTTGGAGAGATCCATTTCCGTCATCGTCATGCAGTTACGGAACGCATACGCGGAAACGGTCTTTACGGTAGAGGGAAGATTGATCTCCTTGAGCTTTTTGCAATAGTTGAAGGCAAGCTCGCCGATCGTTTCCAAGCCCTCGGGGAGAGTAATTTCCTCAAGAGCGAGACAGGAGTCGAACATACCCTCGGGGATCTCCTTCATATAGGAAGGAAGCTTTATGGTAGTAAGAGATCTGCAATTACGAAAGGCGAATACGCCGATATCCGCGCCGTCGGGAATATCGACGGAAACGAGAGCCTCACAATCCATGAAGGCGTAGCTGCCGATCTTTTTCAAGGTAGAAGGAAGGTCAACGCTTTCCAATGCGTACGCTTTGAAGAATGCGTTACCGCCGATCTCTTCCAAGCCCTCGGAGAAGATAATATTCTTCAGGCTTGTACCCGCAAACGCACTGCCTGCGATCGAGCGTACGAAGGAAGGAATCGTGTACGAGCCGTCAACATTCGCGCCGAGAGGATAGAGAACGAGAGTCTTACGGTCACGGCTGTACAGAATACCGTCCTCGGAGGAAAACTCCGTATTGTTTTCAGAAACCTCAAAGGCTTCGACTTGCGTACAGCCGTAGAAGGCGCCGTGTCCGAGCGTCTTCAAATTGTCAGGAAGGATAACCTTAAAGGTACCCGACAAATTCATACCGCAGAAGGAGAATGCGTAGCTACCGATCGATTCCAGCGCGGTCGCCTGAGAAAAGTCGATGTTTGCGAGATAGCAGTTCAGAAATGCCTGATCCCCGATGGTTTTGGTCGTCGAGTGGATCGTAAATCCGGTAAGCGCCTTACAACCGGAGAACGCGTTCTTTCCGATCGTTTCAACAACGGGATTACGGAAGGTGATCGTTTCCAGAGACGTGCAGGAGAGGAACGCATCTTCTCCGATGGATTTTACGGGAGAAGAGATTTCAATATTTTTCACGTACGTATTGCCTGCGAAAGCACCGGGACCGATTGCGACGATCTTCTGTTTACCGTCGATACGGTTGAGAACGATGTTTGCGGCATTGCCGTAATACGCGACGAGAGTCGCTTCATTATTATCGTTCAGCGTGTAGGCATACAGCGAGTCGCGGCTGTAGTAAATCGGCTTACCGGCTTCCGTTTCCTCCGGCTTGTCCTGATTATTGTCCTCATTTTTATTACATCCCGCCAACACGAGCGAGGCTGCAATCATAAGGAGCGCCATCAGCGTAATAAAAAGTTTTTTCATTGACGAAGATTCCTTTCATGAAAGCATGACTTGATTCATTGAATCGTTTTTATACTGTTGAAGATCCCGTCGGTCTGATACCGATCATTCGATCTCCTGTTTTTTAATTCTCTTTTTCATACGGTAAACGTCACGGAGCATCTTGACGGAATCGCGAAGAACGTGAACCGTGGATTCTCTGTGATTGATGATCTTGACGGGCATTTCTCTGATATCCGCGCCGAGCTTGGTTGCGATCATAATGACCTCAAGATCGAATGCGAAGCGGTCGACCTCGCAGTTGGAAAAGATCTTTTTCGCGATATCCGCGCGAAAGCCCTTGATACCGCATTGCGAGTCCGTCAGCTTGAAGCCGGCGGCAACCGCGATCACCTTGATATAGGCTTTCGAAGCCATTTTGCGAAGAAGCGTATAACCCTCGTATCCGTCCTTCGACAAATTGCGGGAGCCCACCACGATATCCGCGCCGGTATCCGCAAGAGCGTCAGCAAGTCTGCCGATCGCTTCCTCGCCGTATGCGTTATCGCAGTCGGTAAAGAGGATCAGATCGCCCTGTGCCGCGAGAATACCCGTGCGAACGGCATAGCCCTTTCCGCGGTTGGGCGTATAACGGCAAAGACGAATGCGATCGTCCTGCGCATGAGCCGCCTCAACCACGTCTCCGCAAGCATCCGCAGAGCCGTCGTCCACGAAGATCAGCTCCCAATCCGCGAAACGTCCATCCATGTAGGTGGAGTACGTCTTTACCGCATCGGCGATAATGGCGCTCTCGTTGTACATCGGAATAACCAAAGATATTTTCATCGTTTACAACCGATCCTTTCAATACAGCGTCTTGACGCTGATTCGCTTGTACACCTTTGCGTTCACGGGAACCAAGGAGGTGTTATTGACGTAGCTGTCTATAACCATAGAGTAATTCGTATAGTAGGTCGAATACGAGGAAGCACCGGAATACGGGAACTGATAGATCATCGTTCCGATCTTGTCGGAGCTGCACACGAATTCAGAGTCAACGTTCAATCTTTGGAAAATAGCGAAATAACCGATATAGTCGTCCGTATCACCGGATACGATGCTGCTGTATTCGTTGAAATCCAACGCGCAGACCGCTTCCATGGTAAAGGAGCCCATAGAGTTGCCGGTCGCGGAGCCTACGATCTTTCCGTAGCTGTCAAAGTAAACGTCCTGATATTCCTCGTTGGGGCTGTATTCCTTGATGACGCTGTCCATATCCGCGCCGTTTTGCAATTTTTCCTGAGCGGCGAGGATCTGCTCGCGCGCCTGCGCCTCGGAAACGGAGTCACCCTTCGTGTAAGGGATCAAAACCTGCTTGTAGTGATAGTACGCCTGATTCAGATAAACGTCAAGATCGGTCGCAAGCGCCATCTTCAAGCGCTGCTCCAAAAGCGAACGGTAGTAGGAGAATTCGAAATATTCGGGTGTCGTGCCGAGAATGTCCATCGTCTTATTATACAAGTGAACGACGTATTCCTCGAGCGTGCCCTCATATTCCTCCGTACCGTCCATGCTTTCGATATAGGTCTGAAGCTTTCTCTGGTAGCTTGCTTCATATTCCTGTTTGTCCGCATCCGTGATGGAGATGCCGTATTTTTCGCAAGCCGCAACCAAGCAGTAATACTTCGTCAGAATTTCTTCCGCAACCTCCTTGATCGCCGCCGTCTTCTCCGCGTCGGTGGAAAGCGCGGTAATATTGCCGTTGCCGTCCTGAACTACGTCAGATACGTTCTTCTTCAGATAAAGAAAAACCGTACGGTAAGTTTCAAAGGGAACCTCATATACCTTTTCGCCGTCGCCGCCGTCGATGCGAATGGTCATAACCGTATCAACGTTCATTCTTCCGCCATACCAAGCATAAAGACCGGGCTTCTTTTCACAACCTGTGAACATCATCAGCAGCATGGAGAGAGCCAACGCAAGACACAGTGTTTTACAAATTTTTTTCATCATGGTTTTAACTGTTTTCCTTTCAAAATATATTGCGTGCATACGGAATACTTCGTCGCCAAAGCATTCCGCAACCCAAAAACGCAAATGTATATTGATTATAACACATCTTTTTTCAATTTTCAATTAAATTTTTAAATATTTTACACATTATTTTCAAATATTTCAGCGATTATTTTGCGCATTACGCCATCGACTTTCAGAAAGTCCACA
>JAZRIH010000058.1:0-8743 GCA_045645175.1 Eubacteriales bacterium
AAATGGGAGAGAGGTGAAGGATTCCCCGATATTTCGCTCCTGCCGGAGATTGCCTTCTACTTCGGTGTGACAATCGATGACCTCCTCGGTGTGGGAGAAGCACGGATCAAAGAACGAGTAGCGGCATATCAGCAAGAGAGTCATGATCTTTGGAACAAGGGCGACGTTGCCGCCAATATCGCACTGTGGGAAAAGGCGTATACAGAATTTCCTTCTAATGATCAAGTAAAGCATCACCTAATGGATGTGTTAGTGTACGAGTTTTGGTCTGATGTTCCCAGGCGCGATGATACGGCTGATCGGATTATTGCATTGGGAGAGGATCTGCTTGCGCATTCAACCGATAACAACATGCGGGATAATGTGATACAAATGATGTGCTTCACTTACGATCAAATTGGGGATAAAGAAAAAGCCAAAGAATATGCAATGATGCAAGGTCGTTATTGGACTACTTGTAATGAATTGCTGCGTAGTGTTCTCACGGGAGATGAACTGCTGGATCAATGCCAGTGCAATATTCAAACACTTGCAGATCTGATTGGACTTAATGCATTAGCGGCAAGTCGTTCAGAGCGATATTCTGCAGAAGAAAAGATCGAGATTCACCGTTTTTGCATTCATGTGTTTGAAATGATCTACGGTAGCGAAAACTACGGATTTTATGCTTGCAGTGTAGCGAATTCTTATGCAAGTATTGCTCGCATCTATGCTGATCAGAAAAATACCGAGGAGTGTTTGAAGGCATTGGAGGCAATGGCGAAATATACTGTATACTATGACACCTACGAAGACGGTAAGTATTCCGGACTTCTCGTCAATAGATGTGAATATTCAAGAAAGAACAATACCAAAAATTATATGGGAAGCACCTGCGATGAGAAATTCAATCAACTCCAGAGTAGCCGATTTGATTTTCTGCGTGAAGAGCCTCGTTTCGTTGCTGTGATGCGCAGGCTCGAAACAATGGTATAATGATTATAAAACAGGAGAGCTTATCACTCTCCTGTTGATTTATTTTTCATTTTCCCCTTGCAATTTCGTTTGTAAAATGGTATAATACCTTGGAAAAAAGTTTACCCCCAAGGAGCATCCCATGAAAGAATCACTGGACGTTATGTTTATTTTGAAGGAACTGCATAAAATATCGGGCTTTCGAATCTCGGTGCATGATAAGGAATTCCGAGAAATCGCCGCATATCCCGAAGAGCAGTCGCCCTTCTGTGCCTTTATTCGCAAATGCTCCAAACGGGAAGCCATCTGCAAGGAAGGAGACCGAAAAGCCTTTCAAATTGCCAGCGAAACCGGCGAAGTGTATATCTACCGCTGTAAATTCGGTCTGTGGGAGGCGGTCAGCCCCCTCTACCATTTTGGTGTGCTGGCAGGTTATCTGATGATGGGTCAGGTTATCGACGATACCCCCGAAGGACGTGCATTGGTCAGCCAAAGTGCAAGACCGTTCGTGATTCACGGATGTGTTTTGGAGCGCAAGATCGATCAAATTCCCGTGGTTGCCATGGATATGATCGAGTCTTATGTGAATATCATGACCGTTTGCTCGGAATATATTACCTATTCTAATAAGCTCCGTCTTCCTGAGCGTGATTTGGCAGAGTTGACGCTGAAATACATTCACCGTAATTATGGCCAGAAATTCACCATCAACGATTTGTGTGTCTATTTCCGCGCTTCCAAATCCACGCTGATCAACACCTTTGAAGAACGTTATCACACCACCATTAACCGTTATCTCACCGAATATCGTCTGTCACAGGCAAAGATAATGTTAGCGCAAAGTGAAGCAACCATTTGCGAAATCGCAAGTAGATGCGGTTTCTCGGATCAGGGCTATTTCTCAAAAGTATTTCAAAAGGAATTTGGAGTGACACCTTCTGCATATCGTTCGTCAGGTGGAGTGATTTCTACTGATCAAGAAACTGATGAACTGATGAAGGAGGAGTAAATGGTGGATCTTTCTTTCATCGAAACACCGTTGATTGCATGGTATTTTGAAAACGCCCGTGATTTGCCTTGGCGGCATACAAAAGATCCTTATCGAATCTGGGTGTCGGAAATCATGCTTCAACAAACCCGTGTAGAAGCGGTCAAACCCTATTATGCCCGATTTTTGGCTACACTCCCTGACGTCTATGCTTTGGCCAATGCTCCCGAAGAACAGCTGTTGAAATTATGGGAAGGGCTTGGTTATTATTCCAGAGTGCGGAATATGCAA
This sequence comes from Eubacteriales bacterium, assembly GCA_045645175.1. Lineage (GTDB taxonomy): Bacteria > Bacillota > Clostridia > Oscillospirales > CAG-272 > CAKSQF01. The sequence continues at coordinate 2,234 of JAZRIH010000058.1, forward strand.
AAGGCCGCCCAAACGGTTGTGGAACAATATGACGGTCAGTTCCCGGAAAAACTGTCCATGCTTCGAAAGCTTACCGGAATCGGCGAGTATACCGCCGGTGCAATTGCATCGATCGCATTCGGCATTTCTGCTCCTGCCGTAGATGGAAATGTCATGCGTGTATTGGCAAGACTCATGGGCGATGATCGGGATATATTTGATCCTGCGCTTAAAAAAGAATACGGGAAGCTGTTGGCACCGTATGTGTCGAAAACAAATCCGTCTGCCTATAATCAAGGACTCATTGAATTAGGTGCAACGGTATGTCTCCCCAAAGGATTGGCACATTGCGCGGTATGCCCCTTGTCGAAAAACTGCATTGCATATCAGCGGCAATTGATTGATAAAATTCCGGCTCCCAAGCAGCAAAAGCCACGGAAAATCGAATTGCGAACCGTTTTGATTATTCAAAGCGACAGGGAAGTGTTGGTTGAAAAGCGTCCCAATAAGGGATTACTGGCAGGACTTTGGCAACTCCCGTCATTGGATAGTCATCTTGACGAAAAGCAGGTATTGGATGTTGCGCAAACTATGGGGTTGGATGTTTTGCGCATCGAAGCACTCCCTCCCGCCAAGCATATTTTCACCCATATAGAGTGGCATATGATTGGCTATCGTCTGCAACTTTCCGGTTTGTCTGAAATTCCCCGTCAGATGGTAGCGGCAAGTTTGGAAAAATTGGAAGAGAGCTATCCGTTGCCCTCTGCTTTTTCGGCATATTTGCCATATTTGAGCAAGAAAAAACAAAAAGAATCATTGACATTTACATAAGTTCGTGCTATAATGACCATAACCAATATGGGAATTCGCTCAATATTCCCAATTAATTATTATGGAGGTCGTTATGAAAAAACTTCGTGTAGGTATTATCGGAACAGGTGGAATCGCTCATGCGCATATGCGTGCTTATCTGCAGATTCCTGAGGTAGAGGTTGTTGGCGGTGCTGACATTGTTCCCGGCAAGGCACGCGCATTTTTTGATAAATATGAGCTTGCTGATGCTAAGGCATTCGAATCGGCAGAAGAACTGCTGAAGATGGATCTGGATGCTGTCAGCGTATGTACCTATAACTCCACTCATGCTGAATGTACCGTGGCGGCATTGGAAGCAGGCGTTCACGTTCTTTGCGAAAAGCCTATGAGTATTACTCTGGCACAGGGCATCGAAATGTGCAAGGCTGAGAAGAAGAGCGGAAAGATTCTCACCATCGGCTTCCAGCCCAGATACGACGAAAACTCCCGTCATATTAAGGAATTGGTTCAATCCGGTCTGCTGGGCGATGTTTACTACGTTCAGTCGGGCGGCGGCAGACGCCGTGGTATCCCCGGATCTACCTTCATTGATAAGGATAAAGCAGGCGTAGGTGCACTGGCTGATATCGGATGCTATGCACTGGACTTTGGTTTGAATACCATTGGTTATCCGAAGCCTTTGACCGTTTCCGCGGTTGCGTACGATCACTTCGGTAAGAATCCCAAGTATTACGGTGAATCCGAGCGATTCAGTGTAGACGATTTCTCGGCAGCATTTATCCGTCTGGAAGGCGGAATTACCTTCGACTTCCGTATGTCCTGGGCAATGCACATGGATACCTGCGGTGACTTCATCTTCCTTGGCAAGAATGCAGGTCTGAAGGTTCGTCAGCCTCATTTTGAGCTGTGGGGCGGCGCATGGGACGGTCCCATTGGCGAAATCACCTTGATGCACGATGACGAAAGCGGCAAGCCCACTTCTTCGAAGATCGATATTCTTCCTCAGGAAAAGTCCAATCTCTTCTACAAGAAGGTTCGTTCCTTTGTAGATGCAATTCTCAACGGCACCGAAGCACCCGTACCTACTTCTCAGATCATTTATAACCAGGCAATCATCGACGGTATCATCCGTTCTTCCGAGCTGGGCAGAGAAGTGGATATCATTATTCCCGAAATTTAATTCATGGCAATTTTATCATTAGATCAAGGCACGACCTCATCTCGCGCCATTCTGTTTGACCGGCAGTTCAAACCGCTGGGACAAATCAACATCCCGCTCACCCAGCACTATCCCAAAGAGGGCTGGGTTGAGCATGATGCAATGGAAATCTTCCATACCCAAATGCAAGCCGCAGGGATCTTGCTTACGGGTTCCAATGAAACCATTGACTGTATCGGCATTACCAATCAGCGTGAAACGACCATTTTGTGGAATGCCGATACAGGTGAGCCCATCGCTCCTGCGATCGTGTGGCAATGCCGTCGTACCGCCGCTCAATGCGAAGCATTGATTGCTGGCGGTATGCAGCATTCCATTAAACAGACTACCGGTTTGCCGGTTGACGCCTATTTCTCGGCAACCAAAATTGCATGGCTGTTGTCCAATTCGGCAGAAGCAAGGACATTGGCAGCAGATGGCAAACTGCGATTCGGTACAGTAGAGTGTTGGCTCATTTGGAAACTTACCGGCAATCACTATACCGATGTTACTAACGCATCCCGTACCATGCTGATGAATATCACCACCATGGAATGGGATACCGATTTGTGCCGTCGTCTTGGAATTCCCATGAGCATTCTTCCCAAGATCGTGGATAATGCAGGAGATTTCGGAGCTGTTCGTGAGAATGATGAGATTCCCCCTGCTTTGTGGGGAAAACGCGTCACCGCATCGGCAGGTGACCAGCAAGCCGCGTTGTTCGGTCAAACCTGCTTTGCAGTAGGCGATACCAAAAACACCTACGGAACGGGCTGTTTTGCCCTGATGAACATCGGTAGTCGTCCTATATTTGACGATAAACTGATTACAACTGTCGGTTGGAAAATAGGTGATCGGATCACTTATGCGCTGGAAGGCAGCGTTTTCAACGGCGGTTCTGCGATTCAATGGCTTCGTGATGAGTTGCATTTGATCGACTCGGCTCGTGAATGCGACATCTACGCCGAGCAAGTTGAAAACAGCGGAGGAGTTGTCTTTGTCCCCGCCTTTACGGGACTTGGTGCCCCTCATTGGAATATGTATGCCCGTGGTGCATTATTGGGTCTTACCCGTGGCTCCAATCGCTGTCATGTCTGCCGTGCTGTTTTGGAAGGAATCGCATTCCAATCGGCTGAGCTGATTTTTGCTATGCAGAAAGCATCGGGAATCCCCATTCGCTCTTTGAAAGTAGATGGCGGAGCATCGGTCAGCACACCGATGATGCAATTCCAAGCCGATCTCTTAAATATTACCGTAGACCGTCCTGCTGTCATTGAATCCACCGCACTCGGTGCCGCAATGCTTGCGGCCATCGGTGCAGGTCTTGTAACCATGGAGGAGCTCTCCCAAGTGCGTGTTTCTGCAAGACAGTTTACTCCTCATCCCGGCGTGACAGTCCATGAAGGCTATGCTCGCTGGCGCGCTGCCATTCGTGCGGTGCAAGCATTTGAATAATTTTCCTTTATTGAAAGGCAATCCATGAAAGTAATCGACATTATCAAGGGGGACAAGCCCTCCTTGTCCTTTGAAGTATTTCCCCCTAAAACTACCGCTGCTTGGGAGTCTGTGCGCACAGCTACCGAAGCTATCGGCGCGCTCCACCCCTCCTATATGAGCGTCACCTACGGCGCCGCAGGTACTAACGCAGGATTTGCGGTAGAAATCGCGTCCCATCTGCAGAAGACTTATGATGTGACGACCATCGCTCATCTTACCTGTGTAGGTGCGGATGAAGCGGTCATTGATGCTCGCCTTGCTCAGATGCAAGAGGCAGGGATCATGAATATTCTTGCTCTGCGCGGTGATTTGCCGGCGGGAATGGAAAAGGCAAGTGATCGTTTCGAGCACGCTTCCGATTTAGTTACCTACATCAAATCCAAGGGCGACTTTTGTATCGGCGGTGCTTGCTATCCCGATGGACACGTGGAGTCTGCCAATCAAAAAGAGGATATCCTCAACTTAAAGAAAAAAGTGGATGCAGGATGCGAATTCCTGACCACACAAATGTTTTTTGACAACAATGTTTTGTATACCTACCTCTACAAACTGAGAGAAGCAGGTATTACCGTACCCGTAATTCCCGGAATCATGCCCATTACCAACGCAAGCCAAGTGGCGCGTGTGGGCGCATTGTCGGGTACATATCTTCCTCAGCGATTCAAACAGATTGTAGACCACTATGGGCATAATCCTGCCGCAATGATGCAGGCGGGTATTGCTTATGCCACCGATCAGATTATCGATCTCTTTGCAAACGGTATTAATGCAGTTCATGTGTATTCCATGAACAAGCCGCAGGTCGCCGCCGCAATTCAGAGAAATCTGTCTGAGATTATTAAGTAATCTATATTTTTGTTATACCTCTTGGCGGCTTTGCTGACAAGAGGTATAACCTCATTTTTGAAAGAAATTAAATTTATAATAGAAACCAGGTATTCATGATGAATATTCGCAAAGCATTACACGAAAATTTTTTGATCTATGACGGCGGTATGGGATCCATGCTGCAATCAGCGGGACTTCCTGCAGGCGAGCTTCCCGAAAAGTGGAATCTCAGCCATCCCAACACGGTAATTGGAATTCACAAGGCGTATTACGAAGCAGGAGCAGATATTATTTGCACCAATACCTTTGGTGCAAACCTCTTAAAATTTCCCACAGAAGGAGAGTATTCCCTTCGTAGTGTCATTGAAGGTGCAATTAGTTGCGCTAAACAGGCAAGAGAATCCGTTTCTCACTTAAACCGCCCTCTTTACATCGCTCTTGATGTAGGACCTTGCGGTAAGCTCTTGAAGCCGCTTGGCACATTGGATTTTGAAGACGCAGTCGCCCTTTATAAAGAAACCATCCGCATCGGCGCAGACATGGGCGTGGATCTGATCGCCATTGAAACCATGAACGACTCCTACGAAACCAAAGCGGCAGTGCTCGCCGCTAAGGAAGTCTGCGATCTGCCCATCTTTGTAACCAATGTTTACGATCAAAGTGCTAAGCTCATGACAGGCGCATCTCCCGAAGCAATGGTTGCGCTATTGGAAGGACTTTCAGTAGATGCAATGGGTATGAATTGTTCCCTTGGCCCTGTACAGATGGAGGCAATTTTTCCGCGATTGGCGAAAACTGCATCGATTCCGCTGATCGTAGTCCCTAATGCAGGTCTTCCTCGTTTAGAGGGAGAGTCTACAGTTTATGACGTTACTCCCGATCAATTTGCCGATTCCATGGAGCGCCTTGCGAAGATGGGCGCTCGGGTGTTGGGCGGCTGTTGTGGAACAACGCCTACGCATATCGCCAAACTCAAAGAGCGATTGACAAATCTTACGCCGATTCCTTTGACCGAAAAAAATCGAACGGTCATTTCCTCGGGCACTCATGCATTGGTGTTTGACGATGATCCCAAGCTCATCGGCGAGCAAATCAATCCAACAGGAAAATCCAAACTGAAAGCGGCACTCAGAGAAAACAACCTTTCGTATATTCTCCGCGAAGCAGTAGGTCAGCAGGAAGCAGGGGCTCATGCACTAGATATTAACGTAGGACTTCCTGAAATCAATGAGCCTGAAATGATGGCAAAGGTAGTTACCGAAGTGCAGGCTGTTTCCGATCTGCCCATTCAGATTGACACTTCCGATCCTGTTGCAATGGAGAGTGGTCTTCGTCTTTGTAACGGTCAACCGCTGGTCAATTCTGTTAACGGAAAAGCCTCGGTGATGGATGCTATCTTCCCCTTAGTAAAAAAATACGGTGGAGTAGTAATTGGTCTGACCTTGGATGAAAAGGGAATCCCCACCACGGTAGAAGGTCGATTGGAGATTGCGAACAGAATGATCGTACATGCGGCTCAATACGGCATCCCCTCACACCGTATCATCATCGACCCGCTTGCGTTGACCATCTCTGCCGATAAAAACTCGGCAATGATTACGCTTAAAACCATTCGCCGTTTGCATGAAAAGGGAATTCGCACCTCTTTGGGGCTGTCTAACGTATCGTTCGGTCTGCCTAATCGCGATGCCATCAATTCTACCTTCTTTGCTCTTGCCATGGAAAACGGATTGACTGCGGCAATTATGAATCCCTATTCCTCTGCGATGATGAACACCTACTACGCTTATCGTTCACTCAAAGGAACGGACGAAGGATGTGGCGACTTTATATCCAAATCGGTGGCAATGGGGGAAGCAACCGCTAAACAGACGACCGCCTCTCAATCTACCCCATCCCAATCCTCTCTACAAACTGCAATTTGCAAAGGATTGAAGGAGGATACGGTTCAAGCTGTCCGTGATCTTCTTTCTAAACAAATTGCACCTCTTGATCTGATTAATCAAGAAATCGTTCCCGCTCTGGATCGGGTAGGCAAAGGATTTGAAGAAAAAACGCTCTTCCTTCCTCAATTGCTGATGAGCGCAGAAGCGGCAAAGGTTGCATTTGATGAAGTGAAAAATGCCATGCCGGTCGGGGAAGGAAACACCAAATATACTATCGTGATTGCTACGGTAAAGGGCGATATCCACGAT
>JAZRIH010000059.1:0-6277 GCA_045645175.1 Eubacteriales bacterium
GGCTTTAACGTTCAATTGACCGGTGTTACTAAGTATAATACCGGATCGGGTGCAGTCGTTATTTCGCAGTCGCCCGTTGATGGAAGCGAGCTTCCTTACGGCAGTATCATTACCTTGGAATGCCGCTATTTGGACGGAACAGACGGCTAACAAAGAATATTAACTAATTATGTAATCGGGAGTGTAGAATTATGACAATCAGAGAACTTATGAGAGGCGCCAATGTATTGCACTTTGGATCTGCCGAGAATATTGAGATTACCGGTGTTACCGGTGACAGTCGCAAAGTTCAGCCGGGCTATGTATTTTTGTGCATCGCAGGTACCAATGCAGACGGTCATACATTCATTCCTAAAGCGGCTGCTGCAGGTGCGGTAGCGGCAATCGTGGAATATGTTCCCGAAAACTGTCCCATTCCTTGCATCGTGTGTGACAACACACGCCTTGCCGCATCCTTCGTATTCTCCAACTATTTTGGTAGCCCCCAGGAGTCTATGACCATGATCGGTGTTACAGGCACTAACGGTAAGACCAGTACTACCTATATGCTCCGCAAGATTTTTGAAGGAGCAGGGAAGAATGTCGGTGTCATCGGTACGATTCACAATACATGGATGGGTAAAACCGTAGATGCAGGCATGACCACCCCTGACCCTGAGCGTTTGTTCGGCACACTCGCTGAGATGCGGGATGACGGCGTGGACGTGGTTTGTATGGAGGTATCCTCCCACTCTCTGTGTCTGGGCAGAGTAGCGCCTATTCATTTTACCGCAGGTATCTACACCAATCTGACTCCCGAGCATCTGGATTTCCACAAAACCATGGATGAATATGCAGCTGCAAAGGAACTGCTTTTCCTCCAGTCGGATATGGGCATCTTCTGCGCAGACGATCAGTACGTCAAGGCTGCTGCTGCAAAGAAGCTCTGCAAGAGCTATACTGTGTCTACCGTAGAGAAGGCAGACTACACCGCAACCGACATTGCGTATGAGTCTATGGACGGCGTTTCCTATACGTTGATCCTTCCCGATGAAACTCGTTTGCAGATCACCTGTCCCATCGCAGGCAGATTTACCGTAAACAATACCTTGGGCGCAATCGTAACTGCATTGCTCCTTGGTGTGGAGCAGAACATCGTACTGGATGCCGTTGAAGGCATGGGCGGTGTCCCCGGACGTATCGAACGCGTGACGCCCAAGACGCTCCCCTTTAGTGCTGTGATTGACTATGCGCATACTCCCGATGCGCTGGAAAATGTGATCAAAGCTCTTCTGCATTCCAGAAAAGAGGGACAAAAGCTCACCGTTCTCTTCGGATGCGGCGGTGACCGTGACAGAACCAAGCGCCCCGTTATGGGTGAGATCGCAACCCGCATGGCGGATTTCACTATTATTACCAGCGACAATTGCCGCAGTGAAGATCCCCAGGCGATCATCGATGAAATTCTTACCGGTATCCATCCCGATGCGCCCCACGCAGTATTTGTGGAGCGTAAGGATGCCATCGCATATGCCGTTGCCAATGCGGTTGAGGGAGAGATCATCCTCATCGCAGGCAAGGGACATGAAAATTATGAAATTAAAAAAGACGGCAAGCATCCCTTTAATGAAAAGGAAGAGGTTGCCAAAGCCGTCCGTACCCGTTTTGGCATTGACATTTAACAGGAGGCAGATATGATCGTACAACTTTCGAGAGCTTGGACTACCGAAAATCTGGCGAAAGCAGTAAACGGTAAACTGTACGGCGATCCTACGGCAGTTGTGACCGCTCTCACTACAGATTCCAGAGAAGTAGCCGCAGGCGCAATTTTCGTTGCTATCCGAGGTGAAAATTCCGACGGACATCTGTATATCGATAAAGCGGCTTCCATGGGTGCGGCGTGTATCATCTGTGACCGAATGCCCGAACAACTGCCCGGTTGCCCGCTTATTTGCACCGAAGATTCGGTCAAAGCGATGGGTCTGTTTGCCAAGGCATATAAGCAGCAAATCGATCCTCTGACGGTTGCTATTACCGGCAGTATCGGCAAGACCACTACCAAGGAGTTTGTAGCGGCAGTTCTTTCCGAGCATTATAACACACTGAAAACTCCCGGTAACTTCAATAATCATCTGGGCATGCCTCTGACCATGCTTTCGCTGACCGAATCTCACAATGCGGCGGTATTGGAAATGGGCATGAGCGCCAAGGGTGAGATCGAATATCTCTCCAAGTTGGCGAATCCCAAAATTGCGGTGATCACCGCAATCGGTACCTCTCACATCGAGCATCTGGGCTCCCGTGAGGGCATCCGTGATGCCAAGATGGAGATCACCATTGGCATGGAGCCCTGCGGTGCGCTGATTTTGGATGGTGACGAGCCCCTTTTGGCAAATGTGGACGGCGCATATTATGTGTCGCTGAACAATCCCTATGCCGATTTCTATATCAGCAATATCGAACAAACCGAAAACGGCTCTGCCTTTGATTTGAAGGTGGGCGGGGAAGTGTATGAAAGCCTTGTGATTCCCGTGATCGGTGCCCATAACGTCAAAGATGCCGCTTACGCATTTGCAGTCGGCAGTCTGGCTGGAATGGGTGAATATGAGATTCGCCGCGGTCTGATGAATTTCCGTCAGACGGGTATGCGTCAGAATCTGTATCAGTTGAATGATCTGTGGATCATCGAGGATTGCTACAATGCTGCTCCTGAATCTATGCAGGCGTCCTTGAAGGTGTTGTCCAGCGTAGCGGTCGGCAAGGCTGGCAGAAAGATCGCTGTATTGGGTGAAATGCGCGAACTGGGTAGTTACAGCCCGGAAGGACACTACGTTGTAGGCAAAGCGGCGGCAAAGGAAAATGTGGATCTGCTTTTCACTTTTGGTAAGGACGCCCTTACCATCGCAAAAGGCGCGGAAGACGAAGGATTGTCTGCTGCGCAAATCGTCAGCGTGGAATCCTTGGATACCCCGGAAGCGTTGGCAGATGCCATCCGCAGACAAACCAAGGCAGGGGACGTAGTTCTGTTTAAGGCGAGCCGCGGAGTAAAACTGGAGCGAGTTATTGCATTGCTCAAATAAAAAGACGGAGAATGAATAGACATGAAAATGAAACTGTTTGGATATTTTGGAATTTGTACATTGGCGGTATTTATCATCACCGCAGTTACCCTGCGTTTCTTGATTCCTAAGCTGAAGAGCTGGAAAATGGGTCAGAAGATTTTGGACATCGGTCCCCGTTGGCACAAGAGCAAAGAGGGAACCCCCACCATGGGCGGTCTGTCCTTTATCTTCGCATCTCTGATCACGCTCATTGGCGTAGTGGTCTTCGCTTTGATCACCAAAGCAGAGCTGGACTTTGTGAAACTGCTGATTTGTCTTGGCTTTGGCTTCCTCAACGGTGTCATCGGTTTCATCGATGACTATGCTAAGTTCACCAAAAAGCAAAACAAGGGTCTTTCCGCAGGACAGAAGTATCTGCTTCAGCTGATTGCGGCAGGTTCCTTCTTGGTAGGACTCAAGCTCTGCGGTGCGCTGAGTACCGAGGTAGTGATCCCCTTCGTTGGCGTGACCTGGGACATGGGCTGGTTCTACTATGCGTTCATGCTCGTCCTGATTACCGGTATCGTCAATAGTGTAAACCTCACCGACGGTATCGACGGACTTTGCTCCTCCGTTACCTTCGTGGTTGCGGCATTCTTTACCGTTACCGCATTCTATCTCTCCAGCATTTCTACCGTAATCTGCTCCGCATTGGTAGTAGGCGGTACGCTGGGCTTCCTCGTTTACAATTTCCATCCTGCAAAGGTATTCATGGGTGATACCGGCTCCCTGTTTTTGGGCGGTATGGTGGTCGCGCTGGCGATGCTCATCGGTCATCCCCTCCTCCTCTTCTTTGTGGGTATCATTTACATCTGCGAGAGCTTTTCCGTTATTCTGCAGGTTGGCTATTTCAAGCTTACCCACGGCAAGCGTCTGTTTAAGATGTCTCCCATTCACCATCATTTCGAGCGTTGCGGATGGAGCGAGAATCAGATCGTGTTCCGCTTCAGTCTGATTACCCTTGTATTCTGTGCAATCGCATTTGCAGGTCTGGTGCTTGCGCTCTGATTTTCTGTTTTGTATCCAATGATTTTATGAAAGGAAAAAACCATGGATCCTCAAACCACTCCTCAACCCCCAAAGCCAACTGAATCCCCTGTCAAAAAGGGCAGTATTCTGGTAAAGGGCGGCTTTGACAGACCGCTGTTTGTCATTATAATCCTTATGCTGTGCTTTGGCTCGGTAATGGTTTTTTCCGCAAGTTATGCCTATGCCTATGCTCAGTATGGGGACAGCTCCTATTTCATCCGCAGACAGCTCATGTTTGCTTGCTTGGGTGTAGGAGCGATGCTCGTTATTTCTCAATTCCCCTATAAGTTTTTCCATAAGTTTGCATGGATGATTTTTGGTGCATCTACGGTTTTGCTGTTACTGGTTTTGGTAATCGGTACGGCAGAAGATGAAGCGAAGCGTTGGATTGACCTGAAGGTTATCAGTTTCCAGCCTTCGGAAATATCCAAATTTGCATTGGTACTGATCATAGCATGGTTTGCTCACAAATATCGCGGACGCATCATGCAGAAAGACGGTACGATGAAAACCTACATTTCCTCCTTTTTGTGGGGAACCGTTTACCCTATGGTATTTGTAGGCGTTACCTGCGTCCTGGTGCTGCTGGAAAACCATTTGTCGGGTACCATCATTCTATTTTGTATCGGTGCGGCTTGCGTATGGGTTGCAGGCGGCAAACGAACTGTTTATGTCGCTGGGTTGGCATTGATTGCTTTGGCGGTTTATATTCTGATGTTCCAAGCGGAGCTCTTGAAAGAGATCCTTCCTGCGTACCAATACAAGCGAATCGATATGTGGCTCAATCCCGAAGCATACGACGTGCAGGACGATACCTGGCAGACCGTGCAAGGTTTGATTGCAGTTGGTTCGGGCGGTATTTTCGGACGGGGAATCGGTAACAGTTTGCAGAAGCACTTGTTCGTTTCTCAGCCCCAGAATGACTTTATCTTCGCAATTGTCTGCGAGGAACTGGGCTTTATCGGTGCCGCCGCACTGATTACACTGTATCTGGTATTTTTTGTTCGTGCGTTGCAGATTGCCAAACGTGCCCCCGATGTATTTGCATCGGTGACGGTAGTGGGCATTGCCAGCCATGTAATGATTCAGGCTCTGCTGAATATGATGGTTGTTACCTCTATTTTGCCCAATACGGGCATTTCGCTCCCCTTCTTTAGCTACGGTGGATCTTCGCTGATCTTCCTGCTGCTGGAAATGGGTATCTTGCTCTCTATTTCTCGTTATACACGAATTCAAAAATAAAAAATCACATTCAAGAAAGGCGACAGTATGAAAGTTGTAATGACAGGCGGCGGAACCGCCGGACACGTAAATCCCGCGCTTTCCATTGCGCAGATTCTGGAAAATGGTTGCCCCGGCAGTACCATTCGATTCATCGGCACCAAAAGAGGCCTCGAAAGCAAGCTTGTTCCGAAAGCAGGTTATCCCTTGTATGAGATTGAAGTACAGGGACTGCGTCGCAGTCTTTCCCCTCAGAACTTTAAGGTGCTGTGGAAAGCATATACCTCCTATCTTCAGTGCAAAAAAATGCTGAAGGAAGACCGCCCCGATCTGGTAGTCGGCACAGGCGGTTATGTATCCTGGCCTGTTTGCCGTGCGGCGGCAGCTCTGGGAATCCCTACTGCGCTTCATGAATCCAATGCGGAGCCCGGCTTTGCCGTAAAGATGCTCAAGGGCTCTGCTGATCTGATTTTCGTAAACTTCGCAGATACCGCACGCTTCTTGAAGGGTTCTCACGCCAAGATCGAGCACGTGGGAATGCCTATCCACAGAGATTTCACCCGTATCGATCCTAAAGAAGCGCGCGCGGCAGTCGATCCGGAAGGGAAGTATCAATACATTCTGCTGTCCTTTGGCGGTAGCCTTGGTGCGGCACATCTCAACGAAGCGATGCTGGACTTCATGGCAACCTATATGAAGGAACACCCCGAAGTTCTGCTTATCCATTCCGCTGGCTCCCGCGGTTATGCCGCTATGAAAGAAAAGTTTGAGGCAGCAGGCCTGGCAGATCTGGAAAACATCCGTCTGATGGAATATATCTACGATATGCCTCGCCAGATGGTGGCGGCAGATGTAGTAATTTGCCGTTCGGGCGCATCTACTTTGTCCGAATTGACCGCTATCCGCAAGGCATCTATCCTCATTCCTTCTCCTAACGTAACCAATAA
>JAZRIH010000060.1:0-4254 GCA_045645175.1 Eubacteriales bacterium
GTACCCAGCACCGTTTCGGGAGTAGGTCTGGACAGCCGAGCCTCAAAACGGGGATCTGCGTTTAAAAGATCGGCAGTCAGTCTGCCGATTTGGTAGGTCAGATCCTGCTCCCGCAATCCGCTCCCCTCCGCGCCTGCGTTAGGATTTTGGGGATTGTGTCCCTGATCAATGTAAATTTTAATTGCCATTATGACCTCTTTTCGCCGATTGATCGGCAGTTTTTATCATTGTATGCGTATTTGTATAAGAGGTGAAAGGATTTTATGGAATTTGGAAATATCAGAAGACTGCTCTCTCACGCCAGAAGAGCGGTGGACGAATATCATATGATCGAAGAAGGCGATCGCATTGCCGTGGGTGTGTCGGGCGGTAAAGATTCGCTGGCGCTTCTTGCGGTTATGCGCAATCTTCAGCTTTTTTATCCTAAGCGGTTCGAGTTAGTAGCCCTTACTGTTGATATGGGATTTGAAGGCGGCGATTTTTCACAGCTGATTGCTTATTATGAACAGCTGGGCGTGGAGTATAAGATTGTTCCCACTTCTCTTGCAGAGATCATCTTCGAACAGCGAAAGGAATCCAATCCTTGCGCTCTCTGCGCGAAGATGCGCAGGGGTATTCTCCACGATCAGGCCAAAGCGGCTGGATGTAATAAGATCGCATTGGGCCATCATTTCGATGATGTGGTAGAAACTTTCATGATGAATCTCTTTAACGAGGGAAGATTAGGCACATTTTCTCCGGTAACCTATCTTTCCCGTAAAGATCTGACCATGATCCGTCCCTTTGTGTTTACTCCCGAAAAGGATATTGCTTATTACGCACGCAATGCGTCCCTTCCTGTGACCGAAAGTCTTTGTCCTGAGGATAAGCATACCGACCGCGAAAAGTATAAGCAGCTCCTCTCCTCGCTGGAAAAAGAGAACAAGGGGCTTCGCCACCGTATTTTTGTAGCCATCAAGAAGGCCGATCTGGACGGATATGGAAGCGAAAACGGCATGAGCAAGCATAGCGAAGAAGAAATTTCATAATTTGTTACCAAATTCGAAATAATTGTTAAATAAATTATTCAAAATCTGTTGACAATTTGTTCATAATCTGCTATACTACCATTAGATTAGTAAAGGAGGCGGCAGTATGAATGGATTTGTTCAATGGATATCGAATCGTTGGAATGATTTTTTTGTCCTTTGTACCGGTGATATGATATTTTGGTGTTCGGCAATCATGCTGGCCGGCGTTGCTCTTCTGATCTGTTATCTGCGCGCTAAAAACCGATAAGCAGTTTTCGACGGTGCAATATATAGTTTTACCCAAGAGTGCTTTTATAGCACTCTTATTTTTTGAAAAAAAATACAAAACGTCTTCATTTTTTTACGGTTGTTCACGAAGCGTTCATAATTTTCCTGTACAATATATTCAGAATGCAAAATAGGAACAGAGGTGAATTGGATTGCCGATTTCGGTATTCAAACGCTACGAGAAAAAGTTCCTTTTGGACTATCAACAGTATCGGGAAATCATGGATTTTCTGCAAGACTATATGACCTTTGACAAGTACTGTGTTAACGAACAGGTTTACGGTCTTTTGAACATTTATTTTGATACTCCTGACAACGTGTTGATCGGAAGATCTACGGACAAGCCTGTCTACAAAGAGAAGCTTCGTCTTCGATCTTATTTTCCTCCCAAGGATGAAAATTCCAAAGTCTTTTTTGAGATTAAGCAAAAATTTAAAGGCTGTGTGACCAAACGCCGAGTGGTCATGCGCTACGGGGAAGCACTTCATTTGATGCAGACCCATCACCCGCCCGAAAAACTGAAGGATGACTCCTACATCAATGTGCAGGTTGCGAAAGAAATTGCCAAGATGTTTGAGCGTTATCCCGGACTTGCCCCGGCAGTGTTTATTGCTTACGACAGAATTGCCATGTTCGGAAAAGAAGATCCCGAATTGCGCATTACATTCGACCGCAATATCCGCACCAGACGGGAGAATCCTACCTTTGAGTATGGCACTGACGGCGAGCAACTGCTTCCCGAAGGCAAGATACTCATGGAGATCAAGATTCCCAACACCATGCCCATGTGGCTGGCGCGCTACCTTTCTACCCATCGTATTTTCAATTCCAGCTTTTCCAAATACGGTAAGGAATACGAGTACCGTATTACTGACAACAAAAAAAATATTACTGCACTTACGGAGGAATAATTTATGCCTATTAAGAGTTATTTGGATGCTTACAATTTCACGGTAGAAGGACTTTTGACCGTGCTGGGTTCCGCTATCGCTTGCGGTCTGCTGATGAGCCTTGTGTATCTCTTTACATATCGCAAGGAGCGTTTTTCTAAGGGTCTGTCCATCACCATTATCATGCTTCCCGCAATCGTTTCTATGATCATCATGATGGTTTCGTCCATGGCAACTGCATTCGGCGTTGCAGGCGCATTCTCCATCATCCGTTTCCGTAGCACACAGGGTAACCCCAAAGACCTTGCGTACATCTTCTCCTCTCTGGCAATCGGCCTTGCTTGCGGTAAGGGTTACGTTTTGGCAGCATTCCTGATCGTTGCTGTTCTGGCACTGGTTCTGCTGGTTCTCCACTTCATCGGCTACGCTTCTCCTCGTACCCCCAAGATGCAGCTGAAGGTTACCATCCCCGAAAGCTTGAACTACAAGGGCGCATTCGACGATGTAATGAAGAAGTACACCAAGAACTACAAGCTCACCAAGGTTAAGTCCACCAACTTCGGTACTATGTTCGACCTGACCTTCGTTGTTGAATTTGTAAAAGACGTAAACGAGAAGGAATTTTTGGATGATGTCAGAATGCTCAACGGCAATCTGAATATCATGCTCCAGGATTACGTTTGGGACCCCGATATTCTCGAATAATAATGAAAAAAATAATTGCACTCGTATTACTCATAACGATGTGTATTCCTTTTGTGGCAGGGTGTTCGACGGCTAGCGCCGTTGACCCTGCCACATTGGGTGAATCGGTGAGTATTTCAATTTCCGTAAAAAAATTCGGCACTATCAAAGCCGATCTGTATCCCAAGATTGCTCCTATCACCGTGGCGCATATCGTTTCGCTGATTCAGGAGGAGTTCTATGATGGACTCATCTTCCACCGTGTCATTGATAACTTCATGATCCAAGGCGGTGACCCCACAGGTACCGGCTACGGCGATCCCAATCAGAAGACGATTTACGGCGAGTTTACTGATAACGGCGTGGAGAACAATCTGAAAAACACCCGTGGCGTGCTGGCGATGGCACGTTCGACCAACCCCAATAGCGCAAGCTCTCAGTTTTTCATCAACACCAAAGACAATACCCATCTGGACGGTCAGTATGCCACCTTCGGTATGGTGACCGAAGGCATGGATGTGGTCGATGCCATTTCCAAGGTGCAGACCGATGCCAATGACCGCCCCCTTACTGAGGTTGTGATTGAGAAAATCCGTATTGAGAAGATCAATACCGAGCTGATCACCACCACTGATGTGACAACCGCCGACCCCACCACACCCGAGGATCCGCAGATCGGTACAGATCCCGTGAAGATCACCATCGAGGTTGCCAATTTCGGCACCATTAAAGCGGAGCTGTATCCCGAGTATGCGCCCATCACGGTAGCGCATATCGTTTCGCTGATCAACGACGGCTTCTATGACGGACTTATCTTCCATCGCATCAAAGACGGCTTTATGATCCAAGGTGGTGACCCTACGGGAACAGGCTTTGGCTCTCCCGATCAGGAAACCATCAAGGGTGAGTTTGCCGCCAACGGCGTAAATAATGAACTCAAGAACCTGCGCGGCGTCTTGGCAATGGCGAGAAAATCCTATCCGTTTGACAGCGCAACCTCTCAGTTCTTTATCAATCTGGTGGATAATCCCGGGCTGGACGGTCAGTACGCTACCTTCGGTATGGTAACCGAGGGCATGGACGTAGTAGATGCCATTGCAAAGGTAGAAACCAATAGCAGCGACAAGCCTCTTACCGATGTGGTGATCACCTCTATTCGGATTGATGGCTAACGCATATTAAATAATCGAAAGGAATCAAATCATATGGTTATTATGGAAATCAAGAATTTCGGTACGGTCAAGATTGAACTGGATCCTACGCAGGCTCCTATCACCGTAGCGAATTTTGAAAATTTGGTAAAGGAAGGCTTTTACGACGGCCTGATCTTCCACCGCATTATCAAGGGCTTCATGATCCAGGGCGGCGACCCCACCGGTACC
>JAZRIH010000061.1:0-13714 GCA_045645175.1 Eubacteriales bacterium
AGAATCGGTATTGCACGATAGCGGCGGGAGCGCCCCCCTACCGTGCGTGGTGAAAAACGTAGTTTGCCGACGAGGACTCGTCGGCGTTAAAGAAAGTTTTTGGAGGTGCAGGAACCTTTTTTCAAAAAGGTTCCTGCCGAGATCCAAGGGCAGAGCCCTTGGCAATGGAGATAAAAATGCACGAACTGTTATTGCCTGCGGGCAATTTTGAGAAATTAAAAGCGGCGATCCTCTACGGTGCGGATGCCGTTTATCTGGCGGGAAAGCGATTTGGTATGCGCTCTGCCGCTGACAATTTTACAATTGAGGAACTCATCGAAGCACAGAAATATTGCCGTGAGCGGGGAAAGAAGATGTACATCACCGTGAACATCTCCCCCAGATGGCACGAGTATAAGGGAATCGCTGAATATTTCGATCAGCTGAGAGCGGTAGATCCCGATGCGCTGATCGTGGCGGATCCCGGTGTGCTGACATTGGCAAAGGAAATGCTTCCCGATACTCCTCTGCACCTGTCCACCCAGGCGGGGGCGGTGTCCCATGCCGACTGTACCTTCTGGCAAAAGCAGGGGGTGTCCCGAGTGGTACTGGCAAGAGAGTTGACCCTTGCCGAGATCAAGGCGATCAAGGAGCGGATCTCTCCTGAATTGGAACTGGAAGCCTTCATCCACGGCGCTATGTGCGTGTCCTTCAGCGGACGTTGTCTGCTGTCTAATTACCTCACCGGCAGAGATGCCAATCGAGGAATGTGTGCCCAGCCCTGCCGTTGGGAGTATAAAATGTACGAGATTGAAGAAGTCAAGCGCCCCGATATCCGTTTTCCCATAGAAGAAACCCCTCAAGGCAGTTTCATCATGAGCAGTAAGGATATGTGCATGATCGAGCATATTCCCGAGCTGATGGAGTCGGGAGTTTCCTCCTTCAAGGTGGAGGGCAGAATGAAGTCGGCCTATTATGCTGCCGTTACCGCCAATGCCTATCGCATGGCGATGGATGCCTACCTCCGTGATCCCGAAGGCTATACTTACGATCCTGCATGGCTGGCTGAACTGGAAAGCGTGTCCCACCGTGAATACGCCACCGGTTATTGGTTTGATGAGCCCATGCACAATGCCCAGACGGTTACTCAGCCCGGCTATCTGAAAGAGAAGGGCTATCTTGCGGTGGTGGAATCCTATGATGCGTCCACCGGCAGAGCAGTGCTCGTTCAGAAGAATAAATTCCTCGACGGCGACAAAGTGGAACACCTCACTCCCGGAAAAGTTGGTGCGCCTATGATCGTCACCCAGATGCAGGATATGGAGGGCGATCCTATTCCTTCCTGTCCTCACCCTCAGATGCGGTTTACCGCTGCGATGCCCTATCCCGTGAAAGCAGGGGATATTCTGCGCTCCGCAAACTGAATTGATTTTATGTGAATAAAGAGGAACTGACTATGAAAATGATTCTGAAACTTGGAATGACTCTTTTGGCGTCCCTGATGCTGGTATCGCTGGTGTCCTGTAACAACAGTAAGTCTGCAACTACAACTACTCCCGATGAGGTGAAAAACGTGACGTTGGATCTGATCAAAGATGGAAAAACCGAGTATACCGTCGTGTATGATGACAAGAACTCTGCTGCAACCGATTTAGCGGATTCTATTCAGTCGGCATTTGCTAAAAAAGGCGTGGAAATTCTTGTGATTGCAGCCTCCGCTGCTGAGGCTGACTACGGTAAAGAAATCGTGGTAGGCAATGTGCGCGCTTCTGCCGATGCAGTGGCGGCGAAAATGAATCCTTCCGCAGACTTTGCCATGTGTGTAAACGGAGATGATTGGGTGCTGGTTGCTACCAACGAGATGCACTACGATTATCTCAGAATGGTAGCCGAGGAAGTGCTTGCGAATATCCTGAACGGTGCGCTGTCTGTGGAATCGGCGAATGATTTGGTATGCAGTACCTCTAAATATGCCACCATTCCATATGCGGAGTATTTGAAGAAAGCATATAAAAGAGTTCAAACATTGCCACAGGAATATTTGGATGAAATTTTTGAAGCCAAAGAATGCACTGCTTCTGATCGCCGTACCAAGCTTCCTTACCAAATTTACGTTCCTTCTAACTACGATCCTGCGAAGCAGTATCCCGTGGTGCTCTTCCTTCACGGTGCAGGCGAGAGAGGAAATGGCAATGATAAACAAATGGTGCACGTGATTGCCAATCTGTTCAATCAGAAAAATTCCCCTGTTGCCGATTCTATCGTGATCTGTCCTCAGTGTCCCGATGGAAACCAGTGGGTTGATACTCCTTGGGCAAACGGCAATTACAGCCTGAGCGCAGTGAAGCAGTCCAATGAATCCAAGGCGGTTGTTGAGCTTCTGGATAAGATCGCGCAAACCTATTCCACCGACCTTGACCGTTACTATGTGATGGGCATCTCTATGGGCGGCTTCGGTACTTGGGATCTGATCATGCGTTATCCCGAAAAGTTTGCTGCGGCAGTTCCCGTTTGCGGCGGTGCGGATGTAACCATGGCGGAAACACTGAAGAATCATCCCATCTACACCTCTCACGGCTCTGTGGACAATATCGTTCCTCCTTCCGGTACTCAGGCGATGGTAAAGGCATTGAAAGCTGTGGGTAGTTCGATCATTTATGAGGAAATCGCGGGGGCAGGTCACGATGTCTGGACCGACCTCAGCAAGAAGCCCGCACTGTTGGAATGGATGTACAGCCACAAGCTGTCGGATAGAAAGTAAGATTGTATTGTTACAGAACGAAAACCCGCCGAAAGGCGGGTTTTGTGTTTGGGAAATTGTAAACATTTTTCCGAAACTCCCCTTTGGCGCGGAATGTAGTTGACAAATTGGAAAAAGTGTAGTACAATAGTATCAAATACCCCATTAAGGTACAAACTGAAAAAGGGATGTGTGATTTTCGTGAATATCGGAATTTTTATCGTTCTTTTGCTGGTGTCTTTGGCTGCTGCCGTAGGCGTAGTATTTGCCGTACACTACATGGCAAAAATGAAAAGTGTTTTTTGGAGCTTGATTCCCTCGAGCGGTGTGCTCTTTATCTCCCTTCTGGTGCTTCTGATTATGAAGCTGGCAGGAGCAAAGTGGCTGACAGCCCTGATTACCTTCTATCTGCTGCAGATTCCGGTCATGGCAGGTGTGTTTGCCCTGGCTCCTATGCGTCTGCATCGTCGAATCAATGTAGCGGCTGAAAATGAAAAAGAACTGAGAAATCAGATCGCTCGCCGTATCGAGGCGGAAAGACGCCGTCAGCTGGAGGATTCTCTCCTTGGTTTCTGCTGTGCAGAGAGCGCAATGGATCCCGAAGGACAGCGCAAGATCGTTCTGTTGTCTAAGACCGCAGAGAAGACTGTTGAAGAGATTTCCGCTCTGACCGGTACAAGCGAGGCTGAGGTGCAGGCGATTCTGGATGCGTATGAGCGTTATGCTTCCCGTCTGGATGCGGTAGACAGCACCGCTGACTTGATCCTTACCGGCGATCAGGAAGAAGATATCGTATGCCGACTGATCAATTCGGTTCCTTATGAATGCAATGCCGGCAATGCCGGACTGTGGGATAAGGCATCTGCCCGTGAACTAGCGGCAAACCGTATCGGTTCGGGCGTTTCCACCCGTATCATTGCGGCTTATCTCCGTCACTGGGGCTTCACTGTTCCCGCAATGCAGACCATCAAGACCCGTTCTTCCGATCCTGCGGTTCGTTCTTGGATCATTTCCGATTTTGAGAAGATTCGTAAGGCTGCACTGGCGAAAAACGGTGAGATCGTTTGGATTTATACTGTTCCTCTGGAAAAGGTGAGAGAGATTTCTTCCTTCATTCCTCAGCATCCTGTTATGATGGCGGCAGTTACCAACGACGGTGCCATTCGTTTCAAGGTGTATGACAACAAGCGTGATCGCTTCAGCGATTTTGTCACTGCGCTGGTATCTTCTTCCGAGCGTAAGATCTATGCGGTAGTTAACGAGCAGTACGATGAGTACATGACCGCGATGGGTAAGGCAAAGTGCCGTGCGCTGGAAGATAAGATTGAGTTCTTCGGTTGCGTGTAAGAATGTTTACAACAAATAACGCCGACGGTTTTCCGTCGGCGTGTGTTTTTGTTCATTTGGAAGGGAATTACAGCAAGCGGATGCCGTTTTCTGCACAAATGCGGTAGGTTTCAGAGTCCCAGATGCTGGATTGTACTTCACCGATGTGAGCACATCCCATCATCAGCATACACAGACGGGACTGACCGATACCGCCGCCGATAGTCAGGGGAAGTTCGTCGGCAAGAAGCATTTTGTGGAAGGGGAGGGTACGGCGATCGTCGCAGCCCGAAAGAGTGAGCTGACGATCCAGTGCGGGCGCATCTACACGGATACCCATAGAGGAGATCTCCACCGCACGGTCCAAAAGCTCGTTCCAGAAGAAGATATCACCGTTGAGCGACCAGTCGTCATAGTCGGGCGCACGGGAATCGTGACGATTACCCGAGCGAAGAGTGCCGCCGATCTGCATGATAAATGCAGTCCGATGTTCTTTTACGAAGGCGTCTTCTCTTTCCTTGGGGGTAAGGTCGGGATAAAGATCCTCCAGCTCCTGGGTGGTGATAAATGCCACTTCGCGCTCGAGAATGATGTTCAGCTGAGGAAAACGTACTCGCAGACGGTCGTTGGTGTTGCAGATCGCACCCACGATAGAACGGACGATCAGCTTCAGATAATCCGGATTACGGGTTTCACGGGTGATGATCTTTTCCCAGTCCCATTGGTCTACGTAAATAGAGTGAAGATTATCCAGATCTTCATCGCGTCGGATTGCGTTCATGTCGGTATACAGACCGTTTCCTACATCGAAGCCGTAACGCTTCAAGGCAAGTCGTTTCCACTTAGCCAGGGAATGAACTACTTGTGCGTTTTCTCCTACGGCGGGGACGTCAAAGGATACGGGACGTTCAACACCGCTGAGGTTGTCGTTCAGACCCGACTCCTCGGTAACGAATAGAGGAGCGGATACACGCTTTAAGTGGAGCGCATGAGAGAATTCTTCTTGGAAGGTCTGCTTAATATATGCAATGGCTTTTTGTGTATTGTAAGCATCCAGCAAGGGAGTATAGCCATTGGGAACCCAAACTTTGTTCATGATGTGTTGTCCTTTCGTAGCGTCGGATTGTCACCATTATAGCCTAAAAGTCTTTGGAAATCAATAGCTTTTAAGGAAAAATAAGCATTATTTTTTTGAAATGCTGGGCAGGCGTGACAATTTTATCGTAAAAAATGACGAATTGTTTGTTGCGGTAAGATGATTTTGGAGTTGGATGATGTGCACAAAAGGCTGGTTGTAATTTTATACATATCGATTATTTTGCGAAACAAATATGAATTTTCTCGTATCCTATTGACAGAATGACAAAAAAAGATTACAATATTACTGTATATAATTTTGCCTGAATGAAGGCGTTAAGTTATAACAGCTTATATAAGGAGGTGTAAAATTTGTTTTACCCAATACTATTACTCACCATTCCCACAGGCGGCTGGATAGGCATCACAATCGGTGCTGCACTGGTAATGCTTGTGTTGGGATTTATCGCAGGCAAATGGTGGAGACGCCGATTTGCAGAGGCTGAGATCGGTTCTGCTGAGCAGGAAGCGAAACGCATCGTGGACGAAGCAGTGAAAACCGGCGAAGCCAAGAAGAAGGAAGCTGTTTTGGAAGCAAAGGAAGAAATCCTGGCTGCCAAGAAGGAAAATGAGCGCGAGATCAAGGAGCGCCGCAATGAAGTGACTCGTCTGGAGCGCAGAGTTGCTTCCCGTGAAGAACAGCTGGACCGCAAGATCGAACAGTATGAGCGCAAAGAAGCTGTGCTGGACAACAAGATCAAAGAGAACACCGTTAAAGGTGAAGAACTGGAAGCTATCAAGGTGCAGCAGATCGAAAAGCTGCAGGAGCTTTCCGGCTTGACTGTTGAGCAGGCAAGAGCCGAGATCATCGGACAGATCGAAGAGGAAGCGCGCTATGAGGCGGCAATGAAGCTCTCCGAGATCGAAGAGCAGCTCAGAGAAGATGCCGATGAAAAGGCAAAGAGCATTCTGTCCCTGGCAATCTCCCGTCTGGCATCCGAGCATGTTTCCGAGGCGACCGTTTCGGTGGTTCCCCTGCCCAATGACGATATGAAGGGACGAATCATCGGTAGAGAAGGCCGCAACATTCGTACCGTTGAAACCCTCACCGGTGTTGATCTGATCATTGATGACACTCCTGAGGCAATTACCGTATCCTGCTTCGATCCCGTCCGCCGAGAGGTTGCTCGACTGGCGCTGGAAAAACTGATTGCAGACGGGCGCATCCATCCTGCCCGTATTGAAGAAATGGTGGAAAAGGCGAAGAAGGAAGTTGAGCTGTCTATTAAGCAGGCAGGCGACAGAGCAACCTTCGAAACCGGTATCCATGGTATCTCTCAAGAGTTGGTTAAACTTCTGGGTAGACTCCGTTACCGTACCAGCTACGGTCAGAATGTACTGGATCACTCTATTGAAGTATCCCTCTTGGCAGGTATGATCGCCGATGAGATGGGTGTGGACAGCACGATCGCTAAGCGTGCAGGTCTGCTTCACGATATCGGTAAGGCATTGACCCACGAAACCGAAGGAAGCCATGTGCAGATCGGTGTGGACGTTGCCAAGAAGTACAAAGAAAACAAAGATATCATCCATGCTATTGAAGCCCATCATGGTGACATTGATCCCAAGACTCCCATTGCCTTTATCGTACAGGCGGCTGACGCTATTTCGGCAGCGCGTCCCGGTGCAAGACGAGAGAATCTGGAGAACTACATCAAGCGTCTGCAGAAGCTGGAAGAAATCGCTGAGTCCTTCCCCGGCGTAGAGAAGTCCTTCGCGATCCAGGCAGGCAGAGAAGTGCGCATCATGGTGAAGCCCGAAGAGGTTTCGGATCAGCAGATGATCCTGGTGGCACGAGATGTTGCCAAGAAGATCGAGAGCGAGCTGAAGTACCCCGGTCAGATCAAGATCCATGTGGTCAGAGAAAGCCGCGCTACCGATTACGCAAAATAAAGTTCAAACATATCAATAATATATAAATCAGCTTGCAAGTATGCTCGGCAATGCCGACTTCTCATAAATAGCGATATATTATGAAATATGATCCAAAAAGAAGAAGTATTGCTTCTATGGAGCAATACTTCTTCTTTTCATTTCGTTGATCAAATCAAATTGGAGCGTTACATGAAAATATTGTGTTTGGGGGACATTGTAGGTCCCGAGGCGGTGGATCGCCTGTGCAAAACTCTATGGAAGGTGCGAAAAGAACGGCGTGTGGATTTCGTCATGCTCAACGGCGAGAATGCAGATACCGGAAACGGTCTGACCAAGGCTACCGCTGAACGGCTTTTGGCTGCAGGTGTGGATGTAATCACCGGCGGCAATCATATTTTCCAAAAGAGAGAACTCTATACCATGCTGGATGATGATGACCGCGTCCTGCGTCCTGCCAATTATCCTGATGAAGTTCCCGGATGCGGTTATTCGGTTCTGGATATCTGCGGTTGGCGGATCTTGGTGATCAATGTACAAGGCGTAGTCTTTATGGATCCGCTGGATTGCCCCTTCCGAACGGTGGAGAAAATCCTGGCCCGTATGGAGGGTAAATACGATCTGTCGTTGATGGACATCCATGCAGAGGCAACCTCTGAAAAAATCGCGCTGGCAAGATATTTCGACGGTAAAATCGACATGATTGTAGGCACGCACACCCATGTTCCTACCGCAGATGCTCGCATTTTGCCCAAAGGAAGCGGCTATGTCACCGATCTTGGAATGTGCGGAGTGACCGAAAGTGCTCTTGGTGTGGATGTAGAGTGTGTGATTCGCAAACTTAGGTACAAAATTCCAACGAAATTCGAGATAGCAAAGGGAAATGTAACTTTTTCCGGCGTAGAGTTTGTCAAAACATCACAAACTGTTGGTGTGGATTTTGTATCAAGAGTAGAATTTTTGTGAGTATTCAACAACCCACTTGCGCTGTGTCGAATTATTTGTTATAATATTTACACAAGGTGTCAACACCTATCGCAAATCTACACTAAGGAGATACAGTATGGAAATTCTCAAAGTATCTGCAAAATCCAGCCCTAATATGGTAGCAGGCGCTATCGCAGGGGTCATTCGTGAAGCAGGTGAAGTAGAAGTTCAGGCAATCGGTGCAGGCGCAGTCAATCAGGCTGTGAAAGCTATCGCAGTTGCAGGCTCGTT
The DNA here is from genome assembly GCA_045645175.1 of Eubacteriales bacterium. Classification (GTDB taxonomy): domain Bacteria; phylum Bacillota; class Clostridia; order Oscillospirales; family CAG-272; genus CAKSQF01. Next base: position 8,273 of record JAZRIH010000061.1, read on the forward strand.
CCTGGCAGAAGATCAGATTGAGATCTGCTGCAAGCCCTCTTTCGCAGAGGTTTCTGTCAATGATGAACAGCGTACCGCGATCAAATTGATCGTGAAGGCTGAAAACAGATAATCAGCGAGCACATAACCGCTCCTCTTCTATTTTGGAAGAGGAGCGGTTGTTTTTGGCCAAAAAAGTCCCTTTCTGCAGATTTTGCAGAAAGGGATACTCTTTTAAATATCGGCTTGACGGGCAATGTAGCGAGCGGAATAGTCCAGTGCCAAATAGCCCAGAATGCAGTAGATTGCCAAAAAGAAATAGGGGACAATCAGATCAGTCAGTGATCCGAATGTGTTAGGAATGCCCAGATTGATCAGATCCATAACGGTGCTGATGACCTGATTCAAAAGTGCTTGTGCGGTGTAGAGAATGAGGGTCGCCTTCAGCAAACGGGGGAGGGGAGATTGATCAAAAGTCTTGGACAGAGCGCGGGGGGAGAGATCGGACTTGGCGGTAAGCGCTTTTTGACGTCCGCGCAGAGCGATCAGTGCAACGATGAAAAGCAGGGCAAAGAGAAGCACTTGGCTGAGGAACAGGCCAAGGGTCAGTTTCAGCAGTTCGGCTCCATCGTTTTTGGTCAGTACAGACAAGGTCTGATTACAAAGTGCAAAGGGCGGATAGAAATTGGAATCAATCCACGCCAGCAGGTAGTAAATGCCCATGCGGAGCAAAATGACGATGAACACCGACGCAATGCCGTGAAGTGCGATGATGCGACCCAGCAGATGGGGAGCACCTGCAATGGCACAGTAAATGGCAAGCGACAGAAGCAGGAAAAAGGCAAGCAGATTGAAGAGCTCGGTGATTTGATAGAAGATCTGGTAAATGACACCGGTACCCGAGGAATTGGCAAGGATGATCTGTCTTAAAGGGAAAATCGCCAGACTGTCAATGAGGGGAGCAATGACGGTGAGAAGAATGGTATAGAAGGAGAGCTTTTGGAGTCCGTGCTTGCTGAGCGTTGCAGGTACGGCAGGGACTGCGTTCATCTTAGGAGTCTTTTGTTTCATATATCCTCCTTAGAAAAAGCGGTGAACCGAAACAACTTTGCCCAAGATGACCAACTCGTCTTCGACAATGATGGGTGCCATGGTGGGGTTTTCGGGCTGCAGACGGAAGTGGCCGTTTTCGCGGTAATAGGTTTTGACCGTAGCCTCGTCTTCTACCAGTGCAACCACGATTTCTCCGTTTTGTGCGACGTTTTCCTTGCGGACAACGATAATATCCCCATCCATGATGCCTACGCCGATCATACTCTCGCCTTTTACCCGCAGTGCGAAAAGATCACTGCTGCGCAGCGAGCGACGGGTGAGGGGAAGATCAATGTAATCCTCGATGTTTTGTGCCGCTAAAATAGGAATACCTGCGGCAACCGTACCCACGATGGGAATGTGTGCAATATCCCGCTGGGTGGGGGTGGGGTCAACTACCCGAATGGAGCGGCTCTTGCGGTCGGAGTGATTGAGATAGCCTTTTTCTTTCAATCGGGAAATATAGGATTGAACTGTGGAGGTGGATTTAACAGAAAGTCCTTGTTGGATATCCCGAACAGTGGGCGGATATCCGTAGGTGTTTGAAAATTCCATGATAAAATCATAATAGATTTTTTCTTTGGCGTTAAGATGTTGTTCCATTTTTTGATTCCTTTCGTCTGTACGGCGATGTACACACTTATTGGTATGACTATTGTAGCACATATTTATGACAATATTATGAACAAATGTTCGTAAAATACAAAAAATATTAGGGATGTGTTCAATTTCGAAAAAATATGAGATGATTTCAAGGGATTACGAAAAGGCAATGTGCACAAAAATGCGCAAAAAAGATTGTTGTTTTTGACGTTGTAATCAAATCGAAATGGATATTGACAAAATGTGAACACTATGTTACAATAGTGTTACTGAACATCGGTTGTGAGCCGATGAAAATTTTAGGAGGTTTCTCATGAAAAAATTCACTAAAATGCTGCTCGTGCTGACACTGATCGCGGCACTGGTAGTACCCGCATCCCTGTTCTCTTTTGCTGCTGAACCTACCGTATTGACCGACAAGGGTTCCAAGTGGGACAACGCAGGATTTGAAGACCATCATCAGCCCGATGGTGTTTGGTACGTTATGTGGGTTGATGACACCGTAGGCGGTCCCGCTTGCTGGGCAGCCATCAAGGGTGATCTGGAAAACAATAAGTACACCGTTACTATCGACGGTACTGCTTACAAGTGCACCACTACTTCCGTTTATGACGGCGGCGAATGGGGTTACCTGCGTTTCTACCTGTCCGATACCGGTTTCGAACCCGAATACGACAAGACCTACATGGTATCCTGGACTGTTGAAGCAAGTGATGGCTCTTGGGCTTACACCAACGGCGAGGCAACTGAAGTTACCTGCACCTGCACCAATGAAAATCACGAGCCTCACCCCGCTCCTTCTACTCCCGAGACTCCCGAAACTCCCGATACTCCTGAGACTCCTGAAACTCCCGAAACTCCCGACGCTCCTAAAACTGGCGATATGATCGCAGTAGCAGTGATGGTATCCGTAATCGCACTGGCCGGCGCAGTAATCGTTTCCAAGAAGCGCATTACTTGCTAATTCATGTTCTCAAAGAACCGAGGCAATTGCCTCGTTTCTTTTTTGATGTTTTCGGACGTGATGTGAGAATACCCGTTGCATTTTGCTAAATTCTATGATATAATGAAAAAAACAAGTTTATCGGAGGTTCGTATGAATAAACTCTTCAAATCCGCTTGTGCGCTGATGCTGACGGGCGCTATGCTTTGCCCCATGCTGCTTGGCTGCAATCAAGTGGAGAGTGTCACTACACCGGTTACCACTACCCAGTTGCCTCTGGGGCAGACTACTCCCCATGATGAATTGCTGGCGGCAAACACTTATGCATCTGTGGGCGAAACGCTGATGGTGGAAACCATTCAAAAGTATTACTCCAAACGATTCCACACGGTGAAGACCTCGCTCACCGACGGCAACACCGCTTTCGTATGGCCCACTACTGCTTTCGTAGAGGCGCTTGCCGAATCTTATGTGCTTTACCCCAACAACGCGGAGATCAAAAAGTGCTATCTGGATATGCTGGATAACGGTTTTGATCAATTTAAGGTAACCAACGCAAGCCTGAGAACTCCCAGCGGTCTGCATCAGGGTATCACCTATTACAACTCCTCCAAAGGAAACAAGGGTGACTACTATTACGATGACAATGCTTGGATCTGCGTGCGCTATCTCACCGCCTACGAGCAGTTTGGCAATGAGGATTATCTGAAGCGTGCTGAGGAGATCTTGGAATTTTTGTGGACCGGCTATGATGATTATCAGGGCGGCGGTATTTATTGGAGCAAATCCTATGCCGATAACGGCAACAGTAACAAGGGCGTTTGTACCAACGGACCTTCTGCCATCTCCTACTTGTGGGCGTATCAGATCACCGGTAACGAAACCTATTTCGAGCGCGGTAAACTGCTGTACGATTGGGTAAACGAAACCCTTCGTGACAATCGTGGCATCTATTATGCAGGTGTTAACGATCCTTGGCAGCCTGCTTATGACCAGGGTACGATGCTGTATGCATCTTGCTTGATGTATGAGATCACTCAGGACAAACAGTATTTGAAATTGGCGCAGTCGTCTGTGAATGCCATTAGCAATCATATCTTTACCACCGAAGGCGGCAGAGGTAATCTGAAGGTTACCATGAAGCGCAATCCCATTTTCAAGTCCTGGTGTGTGGGATGGCTCACCCGTGGTATGGTGAAATATTGCACCATCAAGGGCGGTAAGAATAGTTACATGACCATGCTGCAAAATGTTATGGATCAGACCCTCCAGACCAAGGACCAGAACGGACAGTATGACCCCTTCTTCTGCTCCCCCGGCAAGGATTTCTGGGACAAGGATTACCACGACAGCGACGTGATGCAGCCTGCGGGTATCGTCATTGTTCTGCAGCTGCTTGCGTACCATCACGTGTATCAGCTGGGCAAGAATGTGTAAAGAAAAAAGACTTCCATTGGGAAGTCTTTTTTCTTTAGAAAGATCACAGCAAATTCGCAATTTCCGCAAACTGTTCCAGAGTCAGAACCTCGCCGCGGACGGTGGGGGAGAGTCCGGCTCCTTGAATGGCGTTGGCAATCTGCTCCTTGCTCACACCCGGGAGTGAGGAGAGGGCGTTGGACAGAGTCTTGCGGCGCTGACCGAATGCTGCTTTGATCACGGCAAACAGCTTATCCTCGCTGTTGACCGCAACGGGAGGAGCGGAATGAAGCTTGATCTGCACCACTGCGCTGTCCACCTTGGGGGCAGGGACAAAATTGCCTGCGTTCACTATAAACAGACGGCGGGGGGATCCATAGTAGGAGAGGGTGGTGGTAATAGCACCGTAGTTTGCCGTGCCTGCGGGGGCGCAAAGACGGTCGGCAACCTCCTTTTGCACCATGACGGTGATGGAAGAGAAGGGGAGTCGGGATTCCAAAAGCGCCATGAGGATGGGAGTGGTGATATAATAAGGAAGATTTGCGCAAACTGCCAGTCGGGTGCAGTCGGCAAACTGCTCTGCAACCAATGCGGCGAGATCTACCTTGAGAATATCGTTATTGACCACCGTGACATTGGGGCAATCGGCAAGGGTCTTGTCCAAAATGGGCAGAAGGGTAGTGTCGATTTCCACCGCAACCACTTTATGGGCGATAGGAGAGAGCTTTTGGGTAAGTACACCGATGCCGGGGCCGATTTCCAGCACGCCCAGCTTTTCGTTGGGATCGGGGATATCGGGGAGGCAGGATTCGGCAATGCGCTCTACCACGGATTCGTTAATGAGAAAGTTTTGTCCGAATTTTTTCTTAAAGGAGGTGCCTTCCTCTCCCAGCAGGGAGCGGATCACCGAAAGATCGGTCAGTTTCATAAAACCTCACGGAAAATAGATTTGATATGGAAAACAAAAAACGCGCCGAGGCGCGTTTTTCTTGGAGCTAATGGCGGGACTCGAACCCGCGACCTGCTGATTACGAATCAGCTGCTCTACCAACTGAGCCACATTAGCATACCGCCGGCGACTTGAGCAGAATTATTATAGCATACCCCAAGTGGTTTGTCAAGTTCTTTTCGCAAGGACAGGGCATTTTTTTCTGTGAAAAACCTCCCCGTTTGGGGAGGTTTTTGCGTAATAATTCGGGAAGCGCAGTAAGTCGACGCAGTCGATGTCTGCATTGGATCAGGTGACGGAAGCGGTCGAGCATATCTTTCGATACTGCATTAAGGAAAGCGCAGTAAGCCAACGGAGTTGGCGTCTGCATTGGAGCAAGCGACGGGAGATCGATAGGGCTCGATTCCCCACCAACTTAAGCCGGCCTCAATATAGCATCAAAGATGCTATATTGACAAGT
>JAZRIH010000062.1:0-10245 GCA_045645175.1 Eubacteriales bacterium
ACATGGCTACGATCCGACTTTACTGGATCCCTCCGGACTGGCTTACAATATGCCCGGTGTGTTTATTCTGGAAGAAGCACCCGATACCAACAAGCTTGTAAGCGCATTTACCAAGGTAATTCAGGATGATCCCATCTTCCGTACGGGATTTGTGCAAGGTTCTACCGGCGTTTGCGCATGTGTATCGGATCACGTGGACTTCTCTCTGCAAACGATCTCTGCCAATTGCTTGGAAGAGGCTTGCAAGGCATTTGTACAGCCTTTCGATCTGTCCAAGGCCCCCCTTCTCCGCGCCGCACTGTGGCAGTCCCCCGAGGGACAGTATTATCTGTTCATGGACAGTCACCATATTATCGGCGACGGCATCAGCACTTCTGTGGTACTGCAACGACTGAGCCGTGCATACGCAGGCGAAATGCTTCACTCCCAGTGGAGTTTCTATGACTATGTTCACACCGTGCAAAGTCATATCGAACCTGCAAGCAAAGCACTGGACTACTGGCAGTCCCAGCTGCAGAATCTTCCCGAACCCCTTACCCTGCCTTCCGACTTCCCTCGTCCTCATAAATTTGATTATAAGGGCGGCGAATGGGAGTTCACCCTTTCTCAGGCAGACAGCATGGCACTGACTAAATTCTGTCAGGAACAAGGCTACTCCGAATTTGCTCTTTGTTTGGCTGCATACGGTCTTCTGCTCTCGGAACTTTCCGGTAATCGCGATATGATCATCGGAACCCCTGTGGCAGGACGCAACTATACACAAAGCAATGAAATCTGCGGCCCCTTCATCAATACTCTTCCCTTACGGCTTACGATTTCCCCCAAGAGCACCGTAACCGAGTGGTTGAAGCAGGTACAAAATCAGATTGTAGGCCTGCTGGATCATCAGGAAATCGGGCTTGAAGACATCATTTCTGCCCTCAATCTCCCCCGCGGCGAAATGAACGCGCTCTACCGTGTTATGTTGACCCAAAGCCCGGTAGATGAAAGCCGATTTACGCTGGGAGAGAAACCCATGTCCTTCCAAGCAATTCCCACAGGTACTGTAAAAATGGATCTGGTTGTGGAGCTTGCTCAAAAGGCATCCTGCTACGCTCTGCGATTCTCTTATGCATCCTCTCTGTTTGAAGCCGAAACCATCGCTTTTTACGGAAGATGCCTGGGCAAAGCCCTGAAAGAATTGATCCGAAACGGAAACCGTCCTCTCGATTCTCTTTCTTTGCTTTCTCCTAAGGATCAAGAACGGTATATCGATATTCCCAATTTCAGTGTAACCCCCTTTATCAACAGACCCGTTCACCAAATTCTGAAGAGCCGCGCGATTACCGCTCCTCAGGACACTGCCATTATTTATCATGGCGAACACTTCACCTTCGAGCATCTGGAAATGCGTGCGAGAGCGATTGCGCAGTTCTTGGAAGAACAAGGTGTACAACCCGGTCAGTGCGTGGGACTTTGTCTCAAGCGCACCCCCGACATGATCGCTGCAATGTACGGCATTCTCAAAGCAGGATGCGCATATATGTTCATGCTGGACAGCTTCCCTGCCGCCAGAATGCAATATATGCTGGAAATTTCCAATGCCGCGGTTTTGTTGTATGATGATGTTCCCTCTGTAGTATCCGATAATCTGTTGCCTTGTCCGGCACACCCCCTTCCCATGGGACAACTGGATGACTACACAGATCGTCCTATCCATGCTGATGGTTTGACCAATATCCTCTTCACTTCCGGATCCACCGGTAAGCCCAAAGGCGTAATGCTTCGCCACCGTTCCGTGTCCAATCTGTTTGCACAGATGAAAACATTGCTGGATCCCATTGAAGGAAACGTCCTTTGCTCCACCAATTCTGTATTTGACTGTTTCATTGTAGAAACAATCATTGCACTGGCTATAGGCAGAACCGTTGTGCTGGCCGATGAAGAAGAGATGATGCTCCCTTGGAAATTGGCGCAACTGATGGAATCCCATCAGACCGGCATCTTCGAAATGACCCCCACCAGACTACAGATGTGTCTTGGCAATGAAGCATTCTGCGAAGCCGCCAAGTACATCAATATTGTGCTCCTGGGCGGCGAAGTGCTCACTCCCACTCTGCGGGATAAATTCTATCAGCACAGCAACGGCAAATTAATGAATATGTACGGCCCCACTGAAGCGTGCGTATTCACTACCATGGACTATGTAAAGCCCGACGCCTACATTACCATCGGTCATGCTCTTCAAAATACCCGTACTTACGTACTGGATGAAAATCTGCGTCCCGTATTGCCCACTGCACAAGGTGAGCTGTACATTGCTGGTGAATGTCTCGCTGCAGGTTATATCGGACGTACCGACCTTACGGAAAGCTCGTTCATTGATGACATCTATTTCCCCGAGCAGAAAATGTATCGCAGCGGCGATTTGGTTCGTATGCGTTTGGACGGACGGTTTGATTATATTGGACGCAAAGATGCGCAGGTCAAACTAAACGGACAGCGCGTTGAGTTGGGTGAAATTACTTGCGCCATTGAGCAAACCGGTTTGGTGAAACAAGCGGCAACCGTAGCCATCGGCGAAAGCGGTTCTTCTATGGAACTGCACGCATTTTATATCCCCAATCAAGATCACACGGACTGCAACGAAATCCGTTCAGCCATCGCCAACCATCTTCCCCCTTATATGATTCCCACCGGATGGACCAAACTTCAGGAAATGCCTTTAACCGCAACCAACAAGGTGGACATCCAGACGTTAAAGAAGATGGCAACTCAGCGTTTTCAGCCCGATTCGCCTGCATCTTTGACAGATCGCACCAACGAATCATCGCCCGCAGCAACTGTTGCACCCGCAGCGCCCCCTGCATCCGTTCATCCGGATGAGGCGTATGTTCTCTCTGTTTGGAATAAGGTACTGAATGTACCCGTTACGGATACCGATCTATCATTTTTCAAGCAAGGCGGAACCTCCATGGCTGCACTGAACGTGCTGAGTTATTACTTCAACGACGGATTTGAGCTGTCCCTCTCGGAGTTTTATGAAAAGCCCACCGTCAGCGGTCAAGCTCAGCTGCTCTGTGCAAGAAAAGCTCCCTCCGAAGTCCCTCCCTCTTGCGATGCGGACCTTCCTAAGCCTCACGAATCCACTCCCGCTGTATTGATCACAGGTGCTACCGGTTACTTCGGCATTCACTTGCTGAAAGAACTGATTGAAACCAATCATGCCAACGTAATTTGTCTTCTGAGAGACGGAAGTGTTGCCCGTATGGAAGAGTACTTGGAGTGGTATTTTGGAAAAGCTACCGCAACCAACCTGATCCAGTCCATTCAAGTGCTCAAAGGTGACATTACCGAAGCACAGCTGGGTCTTTCAGATGAGGAATATGCATCTCTCGCCTCGTCGGTGTGTGAAATTTACCACTGCGCGGCAGATGTTCGTCATTATTCCTCCGATCACGAGTCTTATTTGAAGACGAATGTGACCGGTACAGCAAATATGCTTGCCCTGGCAAGTTGTTCCAATGCTTCTTTCTATCATATGTCTACCTGCAGCGTCAGCGGCGATATGATGAAAGACGGCAGCGCAAATCGTCTATTCACCGAAAACGATTACGATATCGGACAAATTTGGGAAAGCAATATTTATGTCAAGAGTAAATTCCTTGCCGAAGGATTGGTATTTGACGCCGCTCAAAACGGTCTGAACGCCAAGATCTTCCGATTGGGAAGACTCGTAGGAAGATCGAACGACGGTCATTTCCAAATCAATCCCGAAACGAATGTATTCTATCTCACAATGAAGGGTCTGATTCAGTTGGGCGCCCTTTCCCAAACTGAGGCGGCAACTCCTATTGAAGTTACCCCTGTAGATATTGGCGCAAAAGAAGTGCTCCTGCTGAAAAACGGTGACCGCACAGTCTACCATATCATGAACCCCAATCCTCCTTCCTTAGGAGAGTTGATACAATCCATTGTGCCCGATTTTAAAATTGTAGACAGCATACAATTCAACGCAATTTTCAGAGATCGGCTTCCGATGCTGGATAAGGAATTGTTGGCCATCGTCATGCATTATTGGCGAATGTTGAGCTCTCCTACCAGCTTGATTACCGTAACCAATCAAATCACCTCTGAAGAGTTGAAGAATAAAGGATTTGTTATGCCTGCCATCAAGCCCCAAATCCTGCTGAAACACTTTTTTAAGTAAGAATCCATTCTAAAATCCATTATTTTACTATCAATACCCGCCCATGCCCTAAAAGGAGAATAACAGATGGTATCTGATACTGCCGTAATTATCTTTCTGATTGCATTGATTGCTCTCATTGGCTTCTTTGTTTGGAGTAAGTTCACACGCAAAAAACGACAGTTATTACACAAACTGTTTCTGTTATTAGCGATCGCTTATACCAGCTGGATCATTCCTCTGATCATCATGCATTTTGTCCCTATGGATAATAAGCCTCTGCTGTATCTCCTGGATTGCGCCATCCAACCGGGCGGTGTATTGTGTGCACCTCTCTACCTTTGCATTGCCATCACATTTGTATCAGGGCAAGAGAAGCTGTCCAAGTGGATGAAATTATCCTTTCTTATTCCATTTATAACTGTCATCGTAGCATGGACCAACCCTTGGCACCACTTATACTACCGAACCTTTTCAGTTGTCAAAAGTGAACTGGTTATGGGACCATATATTCTTGTAAGCGGCGTATTCAGCTACTTCTTCCTGGTATTCGCTATCATCTATATGATTCGCTTCGGTCTGGTCAACAAATCCACACTGTATTGGAAACAGTGCACATTATTTATTATCAGCGGCTTATGTCCGCTGGTAGTAAATATGTATGCTACCTTCAGTGGACAAGAGGTGCCGATTACCGCAACGCCTCTCAGCTTCATGGTCACTCTGTTTTTGAACGGCATTGCAGTTACCCAACTTCATATGTTGGACATCACGCCTATTGCTACGCAGCACATTCTGAATGCAATCTCCGATAGTTATGTGGTGCTCAGCGATAACGGCTTGGTCATCAAATACAATCGCAGTTTTGAACTGCTGTTTGCAAAGGAATACGGAATTACCGAAAGCCAATATTTGACTGATTGTATCCGTCCTGAGGATATCGCGCAAAAAAATCCCATTTACAATATGCTGGCTGCGGTAAATTCCAGCCGCCAGGATGATTCGCATATTTCCTACGAACAAGCGGTTACGTTCACCGACGGTGACAAGGTAACCAAAAAGTATTTCGTAGTCGATGTTGCTCCGTTGGAGGTCAACGGTCAGATCTCGGGCTTCGTTATACTGTTCAAAGATATTACTACCCTTCGAGATAGTATGAAAAAACTGCAAGACAGCCAGGAACGAATGATGGAACAAGAGCGTTTCGCGTTTTTGGGTCAGATGATCGGCGGTCTTGCCCACAACTTAAAAACTCCGATTATGAGCATTTCCGGCTGTATCTCCGCCGCAGAAGCACTGGTAACCGAATGTGTTGACAGTATTTCCGATGACGAGGTCACCGACGAAGATTACCTGGAAATCTACGGCGAAATGCGGGATTGGTTCTCCAAAGTAAAAGAATCCACCGCATATATGTCTGATATTATTACTGCCATCAAAGGCCAAGCCGCACATATCAGTACCGATGAAAAAGTAAGTTTCACCATCAGCGAAATGCTGAAAAGAAGTATGCTTTTGATGCGACACGAACTTCTCAACAGCGGCTGTCGCTTAAAAGCAACCTACGATCCTGACGAAGAGATCTCTCTCCAAGGAGATATCAACAATTTGGTTCAGGTAATCGGCAATCTTCTGAGTAACGCAATCTATGCGCAAAAGCAAACAGGCGGCGGAGAGATTGAAATCGAGATCTGTCATGACGAAAAGCATTTGAACATTCTGGTAAAAGACCGCGGACCCGGTATCAGTGAAAACATATTGAACAAGCTTTTCAAATCCATGGTTACCACCAAGGGCACCATGGGAACCGGTCTCGGACTGTATATCTCCAATGCTGTCATCAGAGGTAAGTTCAACGGTGAAATGTGGGGTAAGAATCGAGAAGATGGCGGAAGCATTTTCGGTATATCCATCCCACGCGATGTAGTACAAATTCGTAAGATTGTGAACAAAAACGAGGATTCCAATGAGAAAAAGTAAGATTACAAAACCTACTCAAATCTCCATTCTGACTGTAGACGATGATCCTATCATCACCTTTACAATCAAGGATTACTTCGAACGCTCCGGTTATGATGTGGATATTGAAAACAATCCCGTAACCGCAATCGAACGCGTGCGAAACGGTAAATATGATATCCTGTTATTGGATTTTCTCATGTCCCCTATTTGCGGCGACCAGGTTGTCGAGGAAATCAGAAAATTTAACAAAGATTTATTTATCGTTCTCTTAACAGGTCACAAGAGCATGGCTCCACCTGTAAAGACAATCCGTCAGCTGGATATTCAGGGATATTACGAAAAAGACGATCGTTTCGATCAGCTGGAATTGCTGGTTGAATCCTGCGTAAAATCGGTCAAGCAGCTGCGAATCATTCGCGAATATCAAAACGACATCATGCACGCTTATATGCAAACCATTGAAACGCTGCGCTATGTTGTTGAAACCCGTGACCATGAAACACGCGGTCACTCTGAACGAGTATCTCTCCTGGGCGCTGCTATTGCAGAGGAAATGGGCTTGCCTGTCGAACAAGTGGAAGAAATCCGCGTGGCAGGACTATTCCATGATATTGGAAAAGTCGGCGTACCGGATGCTATCCTCCTGAAAAACGGACCTCTTTCAGCAATTGAATTCGAACAAATCAAACGTCATCCCGTGGAAGGCGAAAAGATTTTGAGTACATATTCCCCGTTCAAATCGATTTTGCCCATCATTCGCAATCATCACGAGCGCGTAGATGGCAGCGGTTATCCTGACGGACTGGCAGATGAGGAAATCTGTATCGGCGCAAAAGTCATTGCCGTTGCAGATGCATTTGATGCAATGGTTTCTAACCGTACCTATCGTCGCGGTCTGGGCTACGATACCGCTATGGAGCGACTGATTCAAGGCGTCAACGGACAGTTTGACGAACAAGCAGTTGCTGGAATCCAAAAATTGTCTGACCGATTGGGCAGAACTGAATTTGAACAAATATACTGTGCCCATGTTTGGGATGAAGGTGAGTAAACAATGAAAAAGTATCCCCTCAACCAAGTTGAATACTATTCTTGCTTCAAGGATTTGCTGGAAGCATTGCCTGTTGGCAGAGAAGATGAGCCTGCAATCTCCTGGTTTTCCCGAAAGGGCGAAGAATACGGAGTTTCTCTGGCCAAATTGAGAGATGATGTGCGCAATCTGCAAGCATTCCTTGTTCACAAAGGACTTGCAGGAAAGCAAATTGCCATTTTAGGCGAAAACAGTTATGAATGGCTGTTGGTTTATTTTGCCGCAACCTATTGCGGTGCAATCGCAGTATGCGTTGATATCGAACAACCCGACGAAACCATCCTTCAAATGCTCAATATGACAGATGTCAGCGCAATCTTTTTCGCAGGAGCATTTCAGGATCTGTGTATGGAATTCGCCGGCAAGGACAAGTATGCCTTTTGTCTTACTGCAAACAAGCAGTTGTCCTGCGTTGCAGACTTGATTGCACAAGGAGAAGAGATCCGCCGTGCGGGAATCGACACTGTAACTCAGGTTGATTCTGATCAGACCGCAGCAATCGTATTCACCTCCGGAACTACCAACTATTCCAAACCGGTTATGCTTTCCCAAGGCGCCATCCTGACCAACGCCTCCGATGCTCTTGCCAATGTTGCCATCGGAAAAGTAGCGTTTACCTCCCTTCCCTTCTATCACACATACGGACTGACCTGTTCGGTTTTGTCCATGCTGATCGGCAAAGCGCATTTGTATATCAACGGCAATCTGAAAACCGTTATGCGCGATATTCAGCTTGCCAAGCCCCACACCATGCTGACGGTTCCGCTGATGCTGGAAACCATCCATAACAAATTGTGGCTGTCCGCAGAAGAATCCGGTAAAACGCAAAGTCTTAAAAAGTTATTAAAATTGAAGGAACTTCAATTTAAATTAGGTATCCGAACTTCCGGCAAAGCAGTCGATGCCATTCGTGAAAAATGCTTTGGCACCATCAGGCTGATCATTTGCGGAGGTGCGCATATGAACAGTGATATTATGCGCACATTTGGATATCTGGGCGTAACCGTACTGCAAGGATATGGAATTACCGAATGCGCACCGTTGGTAAGCGTAAACAGAAATAACGCCAATAACTATGATTCGGTTGGTCTGGTTACGGCGAACTGCGAAGTAAAAATTGAAGCCGGCGAAATTTTCGTACGTGGAAAGAATGTCATGCAAGGATATTATAAATTCCCCGAACTTACCAAAGAAGCCATCTCCGACGGTTGGTTTGCCACGGGAGATATGGGATATCTGGACAAAAACGGATTTCTTTTCATTACCGGCCGAAAGAAAAACTTGATCGTATTCAAAAACGGTAAAAAACTGTCGCCGGAAAAACTGGAAGAAAAAATCAAACAACTTCCCTTGGTTCAAGAGGTTGTTGTATACGGTGCCGCCAGCGGCATATCCACCGATGATGTTCAAGTTGCCGCCAGCATATATCCCAACAAGGATGAATGCGCGGATATGACTCCGTATGAAATATTGGAAATCTTGCAGAATGGTATCAATACTATCAACAGAGAGCTGCCCATGTATCAGCAGATTCAGATGGTCAACATTCGCGAACAAGATTTTTCTAAAACAGCTTTGCAAAAAGTAAAACGGCATTTGATTTAGTAGCTAAAGGAAACATTTTTTATGGAAGAACGTCTTTTCAAATTTATTGAAAACACAATATTCAACGTCACCGGACAAAAAGGCTTGGTTTATGATACCGATTTTGTAAAAGATCTGGGACTCACTTCTTTTGACGTCATGAACATCGTTTGTGTGTTTGAAGATCATTTCGACGTTGAGATTCCAAGCCGCGACGTTTGGAAAATGCATCGGGTAAAGGATGTCATCGATTATATGATTCAAAAAGGAATCACCGAGGTATGATGGCATCCACGCCATTCCATGCAACGCTGTATATTTTCGATGCCCACACCCTCTGCAGTACAGAGGATCGACTGAAAGAAGCCGTCCGTGCATATTTGCAGGACAATCTTTCAGTCGGCGCTGATTCGACAACTTGTTCCGGAAGCGCCTTGCAAATTCATCGCACCCCTCGCGGGAAACCCTATCTTCCCTGTGATCCGAATATTCATATCTCAGCCAGTCATAGCGGAGATTATTTGATTTGCGCGGTATCCAATACCGCAATCGGAATCGATATTCAGGAGCACAGCACATTAAAGGACGAAACACCTGCGGAAACCCGCATTCGGCTGCGGAAATTAGCAAACCGTTTTTTGCATCCCGAAGAAGCTGAATATATTGCCCCACACCCTGATCAACACTTTTTCAAAGTATGGACCGCCAAAGAAAGTTATGTGAAATATACGGGTCAAGGAATTGATGATCACTTTGCTGACTTTTCTGTCCTTCCCCCTAATTGCACAACATTGCCGGATACAGATTCTATCGGTATCCATGCCCACTGGTCCGCACTGGACGTCTCGTTTTATCAATTTAAGCTCACTCAACAGTACACCGTTTGTATCTGTACGGAAAACCCGGCAGAGATCCGAATCTGCAGACTATAAACCTGCAATTCATGTCTCCTGATTAGTTTTCGTATTTTATGACATGTCCCTTGTCAAAATGAGAAAAATGTAAACTTACGTTCCATTTTCTTCCCAGCTTGCACCCTTAAGGGACTACATAGCTGGGATACATTTTTATTTGTGTTCACATCGCGGCTTTCACTATAGAAAGAAACTATTTGTTGTCAAAAAGGAGTATCGCATCTCGTGAAGAAAAACATTCTCTTGTTATTGTTAATTCTCATACTCGGTATATTGATTCTGTCCGCTTCTGTTTCCATGCTCACCACACGAGAAGCAGATTCCACATCTAATGGAGAACAATCTTCTTCCAATGTTAAACTGACTACGGTCTTTCTGCACAAGCCCGACACAAGCCCCACTACTACAACATCTACCACCACCATCGGTATTACTACACAACCTGCAACCGATGTTGTTACAATCGCCCCCTCTACCAGTGTAGTCACCTCTCCCTCTACCACTACCCCTTCTACCAGTGTAGTTCC
>JAZRIH010000063.1:0-5601 GCA_045645175.1 Eubacteriales bacterium
CGTAAAGAGCGTAAGAACATCGAAAAGGGTGCTGCTCACATTCGCTCGACCTATAACAATACCATTGTTACCATCACCGACCTGAACGGTAATGCTGTATCTTGGGCATCCGCAGGCGAACTGGGCTTCCGTGGCTCCAGAAAGTCTACTCCCTTCGCAGCACAGTCCGCAGCAGAAACTGCAGCTAAGATCGCAGTTGAGCACGGCATGAAGACCGTTGAGGTTTACGTTAAGGGCCCCGGCGCAGGACGTGAGTCCGCGATCCGCGCTCTGCAGGCAACCGGTCTGGAAGTTACCATGATCAAGGACGTAACTCCCGTACCTCACAATGGCTGCAGACCCCCCAAGCGTCGTCGTGTATAATTAAAGGAGGACAGGTAAAATGGCAGTAAATCACGATCCTATCCTGAAGAGATGCAGAGCACTCGATCTGAACCCTGCAGTTCTCGGATACAATAAGAAATCTAACAGAAACCCTGAGCACGGTATGAACGGCAAGCTCTCTGAATACGGCATCCAGCTGAGAGAGAAGCAGAAGCTGAAGTTCATCTACGGTGTAATGGAAAAGCCGTTCTATCACTACTATGAGATGGCGGCTAAGAAGCCCGGTGCTACCGGTGAAAACCTCCTGGCAATCCTCGAGACTCGTCTCGACAACATCGCATGGAGAATGGGCATGGCGTCCACTCGCCGCGATGCAAGACAGCTCGTTGCTCACGGTCACTTTACCCTGAACGGCAAGAAGATCACTATCCCTTCCGTACTGGTTAAGCCCGGCGACGTTATCGCTGTTAAGGAAACCAGCCGCTCTCTGGAAAAGTTCAAGACCCTGGCTGAAAACCTGACCACTGCACCCAAGTGGCTTGAAGTAAATGCAGACGCAATGTCCTGCAAGGTTGTTGCTATGCCTACCAAGGAAGATCTCGATTACGAGGTCAACGAGCAGCTTGTTGTCGAGCTTTACTCTAAGTAATACTCTCAGCATGAAAATGCAATGGAAGAAGCTCCTTAGCTTCTTCCGGTTCACCAAACCGTAAATTTATAGGAGGGATATTATGATAGAGATGATTGAAAAGCCTAACATCGTCACCGAGTTTCTCAGTGATGACGGGACAGTTGGCAAATTTATTGTCGAACCTCTCGAACGCGGCTATGGCACTACCCTTGGAAACTCGCTGCGCAGAGTTCTGCTCAGCTCTCTTCCCGGTGTTGCTGTAGTCAGCATTAAGATTGACGGCGTGCTGCACGAGATCTCCACGATCCCCGGTGTAAAAGAGGACGTTCCCGAAATCGTCCTGAACGTGAAGGGCATTGTTGCGAAGCTCTATTCTGAGGGCGCAAAGACTGTCCTGATCGACATGACCGGTCCTTGCAATGTTACCGCAGGTGACATTAAGCAGGATGCGGAAATTGAAGTTTTGAACCCTGATCTGCACATTGCAACTCTTTCCGACAATGCAAGATTCTACATGGAGCTTACATTCGACCACGGCAGAGGCTATGTGTCTCAGGATAAGAATAAGCAGAACAACTCCCCTGTGATTGGTCTGATCTATACCGACTCCATCTATACGCCGGTATACAATGTCAGCTACAAGGTTGAGAATACCCGTGTGGGTAACATCACCGACTATGATAAGCTGACTCTGGAAGTTCTGACCAACGGAGTTATTTCCGCAAAGGAAGCAGTATCGCTTGGCGCCAAGATACTCAACGAACATCTCAACCTCTTCGCTAACCTCTCCGAGGAAACAAGAGGTACACAGATCATGGTTGAACGGGAAGAGACCGTGAAGGAAAAGATTCTTGAGATGACCATTGAGGAACTTGACATGTCTGTCAGAAGCTTCAACTGTTTGAAGCGTGCGGGCATTAATACCGTAGAAGATCTGACAAACAAGACTGAGGAAGATATGATTAAGGTCAGAAACCTCGGTAAGAAATCGCTGGAAGAAGTGATTGCTAAACTGCATTCGCTGGGCCTCGACCTCAAGCGTGAGGAAGAATAACTCAGCCACTCGATGAATTAGTATTAGGAGGAAACTCAAGATGCCAGGAACCAGAAAGCTCGGCAGACCTACTGCGCACAGAAATCTGATGCTTCGCGGCATGGTAACTTATCTGCTGGAAAACGGCCAGATCGAGACTACCGTAACCAGAGCTAAGGAAGTGCGCGCACTTGCTGAGAAAATGATTACACTTGGAAAGACCAATACCCTTGCTTCCCGTCGTGCTGCACTCGCGTTCATCACCAAGGAAGACGTGGTTAAGGATCTGTTTGAAAGAATTGCTCCTCAGTTTGAGGGCAGAAACGGTGGTTACACCGCAATCTACAAGCTGGGTCCCCGTCGTGGCGACGGCGCTGAGATGGCTATTATCCGTCTCATCGGCGTTGAAGCTCCCGCAGTAGAGGAAAAGAAGTAATAAGTCTGACGGCTGACAGGGAAGACAATTCCCGTGTGCTGAAGGGCAGAAAAATACCGTGTGCATTGCACACGGTATTTTGTTTTATGCAGTTGTTTGTTTCGAGTCCGGAAAGGAAAAGCCCCATCGGAAAAGCGCAATGATCAGATGAATCATAATGGGAATCAGCGGGAGGATTGTGCGGGCGATGAATTCGAAGAACAGATAGAGGATATCCCAATCATCGCCGGATAGTTTGATCATCCATTGACTGATCGAATGAGCGAGCCCTGATTCCCACAGCCAATAACAGAAAACCGTTATGACGATATGGATAGTCAATGCGCCCCACGCAACGTAAGCAGATCGTCTAATGAAGAAAATGTGATATAATGGAATAATCGACGGATAGGCGACGATGATGTAAAAGGCATAGATCGATAGCCCAAAATCATATCGAAAGAAAGTGAAAAATGTAAGGATCAAATGAATCGCCATGATCACCAGGATCGTTTTATTGCTAAATCGGCGGATCAAGAGATAGAGGATCGGCGTGAATACCACGAACAAAAGAAGTGGGGCGAGCGCGTTCATCTGAAATCCCGAACACTCAAAATTGAAGTTGGAATAGAATGGACTGAGCAGGGTGTCCAAGGTGATGTATGCAATCAACGTGACATGATAGAGCAGTAGAAACAAAGCACCCTTGCGGAAATCGGATAGTCGTTTAGACATATGGACACCTCCATTATGTTATTGTATGGAAAAGATCTCATTCAGCGTTTGCGATTCCGAAAAATGCCGACGAACCATTTGCCTATGTAAATGAACAAGTCGATAATAATCGGGATTGCCCCGACGAAGGGTGCAACGATCATCGGAACCAGATCCAGATACTCCCAACCGTAATACGAGGGGAATATGCGCAGCAGTATGTTGCGAGGGATGAAATAGTTTAAGCGAAGATAAATCCGAAGCCATAGAATGGAGATAATCAATAATGCAAAGAAGGAACAGAGAAGGTACAGCGGATCGCAATTCTTCTTCAGTATAAAGTAATAGGGGATCGCAAGCAGCCAGATGCCGAGCAGAAGGAATCCGGCATAATTAAAGTCGAGAAGAGAGGTATGATCGAAAAGTAAGAAAATGATCCATACCCCAAGGATGTATCCGAAAGCGTAGTAGAAGCCGTACAAGAATGGAGATTTGTATTTCCTTTGAACAATGGCGGATGGCTTGGTAGTGAACATAGAATCACCTCCGACGAATAAAGATTGTGAACGTCAACGCCGCCGCTCTTATGTTGTGATGGCGTTCAAGATAGCCTTACCGCTGACTTTCTCGCTCAGCCATCCATATGTACAGCTTCTTGACCAAATAGATAGCCAGATCCAAGATGACAGGGAAGCTGCCGGTTGCCAGCATCAGGAGAGTTGCAATTGCAGTATGGGACGAAGACAGAATAGCCGCTATAAAAAAAATGAAGAGGCAATACTAAAAGGACGTCTGTGATATAAACGCCAAATCCGTATAGCCACGACCGATCAGCTTTTACCGTGAAATAAGCGGGAATGGTAATTACGGGAAGAATAAAAATCAAAAAGGTACTTAAGGAATAACAGAGGTGTAGGAGCAGCATATTCACCATTGCGAATAGAATGCCGACAAGACAGTCTTTGATATAGTGTTTCATAGCGCACACTCCTTTCAGGTTCTATTTTTACTTTACCATAATAATGTGAACCCGAAATGAATTGGCTGTAAAAAGTTGGAGGGACAGGTGTAGAAAAAGCTAAAAAATCAATTCCCAGCTAAGATCATGGATTCTTTTAATGTCTCGGATGGACGATTGCAGCACTTGACGCGCGGCATCAATGTCAGCAGTCTCTGCATCGGCGTTGTGTAAGGCAAGATAATTGTGGGCGTCAGAATCGGCTGTGCGAATGAAATCGTAAGGCGTAAGGAAAGAGGCCAAAGCAGAAAATGATTCCCAATCGGCTTGGAAATTATCGATGTCGTCCTGCGCAAGATGAAACAGCAATTCGTCACATTGAGTAGTGAGCTTGATTTCTGCCCATACGGTAAAAATAATCAGCGAGAGTATGAGGACAATAGAAAATATAAGCTGCTTCATTTAGGCTCCCTCCAAATGAGTCGATAGTTGCCGCTGTCATCGCGTGTGAGCAGATACACGTCTTTGAGGGGGCGGTGATAGCGGCGTAAATAGGCGTGTATGTCGCTTTCTCTGAGATTGAGCCCATTTAGAGTGGAGTGATTCAATCGCCCGTCAGAGATCAAAATATGGGCAATACCGCTGTCCTGAACGGTCAGTTGGATGTCAGAGGCAGTTGGAGGTTCGTCTGCAGCATGACGAAAGACGGAAATCATTCCGGATGCTTCCAGGATAGCAAAATTCACCTGTGATGGATCAGATATACCGGCAGTCCGCAAGGATGCGAGAAACTCAGCAGGCGTGATGCGGTTCTTACGAAGCTCTCTTTGGCAGATCTTTCCGTTATGAATGAGAAAGCACGGTGTCCCTTCGATCCATTTGCGCAGAGCAGGGAAATGGAAGAATAATTCCGGAAGAATTACCTCCAAGGCGAGTATAACACCAACAGGAAGCAGTGCATAAAGTATGGGAATATTGGGGTCGACGATAGGAGTTGCCGCAACCTCGGATAATACCAGTGTGCTGATCAGTTCGGACACCTGTAATTCACCTAATTGGCGCTTGCCCATCAGCCGCATAACTATGGTCAGCATTGCATAGATGAGAATCGTACGAATCAGAATTACGCTCATTCCATCACCTCGTTAGTAGGGTGCATCAGGTGTGGCAAAATATACAAAGGAAGCGTGTGAAATATAAAGTATTTGTACAAATAAATTGTCGAAAAGGGGTTGACAAAGAGAGAATGGTATGGTATACTATGCAAGCCGTCAAGGAAAAACCGAAACGGTGAGCACAACTGAAGTAAGTTGAGTGGTTCGAAAAAAGTTTAAAAAACTTTTCAAAAACCTCTTGACAAATGAAA
Source organism: Eubacteriales bacterium (assembly GCA_045645175.1). Taxonomy (GTDB): domain Bacteria; phylum Bacillota; class Clostridia; order Oscillospirales; family CAG-272; genus CAKSQF01. Next base: position 5,442 of record JAZRIH010000063.1, read on the forward strand.
AGAGATGTGCTATACTATTAAAGTTGTCGGCTGAAACGACAACGGCCAGCCGAAAAACGCTTCTCGAGTGGTTTGAAAAAAGTTTAAAAACTTTTCAAAAACCCCTTGACAAACGAAAAAGGTTGTGCTATAATAATCAGGCTGTCGCACAGAGCGATGG
>JAZRIH010000064.1:0-2549 GCA_045645175.1 Eubacteriales bacterium
CCCTTCTTGGGCCAGGGGTCGGAAAAGTTTAAGTAGATCTCAGCAACCTCTCCGGGCGCAAACCATTCGTTCAAGGTCTTTGCATTGAGATTTACAAATCGCAGGTTGGGAATGTTATCTTCCTTTGCCCGTTCCAGCGCAGTGACCAGCGCATCGGCTACCAGTTCTACGGCAATGTAAAAGCGATCGGGATTGACCTTGGCGGTTTCAGTGATAAAGCCACCCTTTCCGCAACCAATCTCCAGATAAAACGGACCCTTCTCCTTAATTGCCGCCAGATCCTCGGGGGTCTTCAAAAGCCAATCGGCACACGCTTCCATACGGGATGCACCGTTCTTCTTTTTTCTCATTCTCATCTTGCTATTTTCTCCAATTTCTGTTATAATAAGTGGGAAGTCACCGCATCCTGCGGGACAGCACTTTTATTATATCATTATTTTTCAAAATTTCAACCCTTTTCTCACCTATTCTTCATATGTTTGCAAGGTTTCCTTGCAGATTAAATCCTATCAGGAGGTTTTCCATGAACAGACAGGAATTCATTGAAACGCTTCGGCAAAGACTGACCGAAGAAGGATTCCCTTCCACCTACATTGAACAACAGTGCGACACTTTGACAGAGAATCTAATGTCTCTGCCCGAAGATACCGAAGCACAGTATGTCAATGAACGCAACATCGACATCATTGTTCGTAAACTGATCAGTCAGGACGGTAATCTGATTGAAGTTACCACACCTACTGTCAAAGAAGCAACCGAGGAAATCACCCCCGATTCCTCTGAAGCGGATGTACCTGCCAATACTGCAGACGCTGCAGATGACGGCGAAGCTACCGTCGCTCCCGACGGTGCAGAAGCTGCTCCGATTGATGAATCCGCAGAAACCGCTGTTGAAGCAGACGACCAGGATGATCTTTCGGTAAAAGCACCTGCAAGCAATTCCCGTCCTGCTAAGCGCGCAGTACCGATTGCGGAATACACCCCTTGTGATAAGCCTCGTCTTCTCACACTTTTGTTGGTTTTGATTTGCGCTCCTACGCTGATCCTCTTCCTAACCTCCGCATTGGGCTTGTTCGCCGGCGTATTTTTGGCACTTGCTGCATCGATCTTTGTAATCGTGATTGCAATTATCGGCATCGTTGGTGTAGGTTCTGTTTTGTCCCTGGCTTCCCTGCTGTACGGCGCAACCCAAATCCTCTCCTCGCCCCGCTATGTGGGATTCCATGAAATCGGCTTCGGTCTCATCGTTGCCGGCGCAACCATGGCTTCCTCCATTCTTCTCTACAATCTGGCAATCCGCTGGATTCCCTTCATCTCTGAACAGATGGGCAAACTGTTCAAGCTCTTCTTCCGCAAGCTGATCAGCTTCGCGAAAAATGCTGTGAAAGGATGTGAGCAGCTGTGAAAATGTCCTCTTGGATCTTTTTGATGATCTCTGCACTCTTGATCGTGAGCGGTATCTTCCTCTGCAACTACGCTCGCAACAAAGCCCCCAATGATTCTGCTATCGACGGTTATACCACCACCGACAGTGGTCAGAGCTATACCGAACTGGACTATTCCTACCAGCGCGTCAACAAGGTAACCCTTAGCCTGGAGAACTGCAAGGTTGAGATTCGCGGCGGCGCTGAAGAAGCGAAGGTAGAGCTCATCGGCTTTAAGCCCAACTCCTTCATCGGCAGTGTTACCGGTAAAACCATCAAGGTTTCCAACCAGTTGTCTCTCTTGGATTATTTCAGCTTTGACGGTAGCGGCGTTTCCTTTGCCGGCGTATGGCGCACTCTGAAATCGCTCACCGGCAATCAGTCTGAAGACGAACCTACTGTAATCCTCCACATCCCCGATGATCAGGATATTCAGCAGTACAATCTCTCCTTTACCGGTTGTACTGTCAGCGTCATCAATCTGAAGGGCGAGGGCGAATACAGCATCGTTTCTGCCAAGTCTACTATTGAATTTAACGCTATCACTTCTTCTCTGGCAGACCTTACCTGCGATGATTCCGAGATTTCCTTTGTTAACGCAACCATCGATCACATGACTTACGCCCTTAATGGCGGCAGCTTGATTGCCAGCAACCTTTCCACCGAAGACATTTCCTTCACCGGTAAGGAAGGTGACATTAATCTGATCGCTGCTGATTTTACTGAGTTCGATCTGAAAATGGAAGAATGTAATCTGACTCTGAATTCCATTTATACTCAGGGCTCTTACCGCCGTAACATCAAACTGAAGAAGGGCGATGTATACATCGGCAATCTGCTCATCGGCAAGGAAGATATTTCCGCTGACGACGAGACGATCCCCGGCAAGATCACCATTGCGATCGATAACGGTAAGGTCATCACCAAGTACGGCACTCAGCCTCTGGTGATCGAAACGCCCGAAACTTCTGCTCCCTCCACTTCCGAGGAAACCAACTGATATTTCCAGACTGCTCAGATTGTCAACTTTTGGCGAGAATAATTGCATACCGCTTTGTTCATCCTATTTGTGCGGGTAACATTTGCCCACAAAAGGAGGAATCGTATGTTTGATAAGCTCACTTT
>JAZRIH010000065.1:0-5600 GCA_045645175.1 Eubacteriales bacterium
TGACAAGGCACAGCCAAGGAGGTTGGGGTGGAGTCTGGGGCGGGGAAGGAAACTTCGGCGTCTGAGATGGTTCCTTCCCCGCCTCAGGATGCGCGTGGCTTTGTGTTTGCTAAATATAAACACCAAAGGAGATATACAAAAATGGAAGCATATAAGAGAGAATTTATCGAATTCCTGCAGGGTGCAGGTGTTCTGAAATTCGGTGATTTCACCGCTAAATCCGGCAGAAAGATCCCCTACTTCGTAAACGCAGGTATGATCAAGACCGGCGACCAGATCACCAAGATGGGTGAATTCTACGCAAAGGCATATTTTGACAAGCTGGGCAAGAAGCAGGCTGTCCTCTATGGCCCCGCATACAAGGGCATTTCTCTGTCCATTTCTGCGGCAGTTGCACTGTCCAAGAATGGTCTGAACGTTCCCTTCTTCTTCAACCGCACGGAAGTGAAGGACCACGGCGAAGGCGGCACCTTTGTAGGTTATGTTCCTCAGGCAGGCGAGGAGATCGTTATCATCGAGGACGTTATCACCGCAGGTACTGCAATCCGCGAGTCCATGGAGATCCTCTCTCATCTGGATAACACCAAAGTAATCGCTACCTTCATCATGGTAGACCGTAAGGAAAAGGGTCAGACCGAGAAGGGCGCAATGCAGGAGATCGAAGAGCAGTTTGGTTTCCCCGTATACTCTGTTGTAGACGTATATGACATCATTGAGTATCTGGAAGAAGATCCTGCAAATGAAGAAAACGTAACCCGTATTAAGAACTATCTGGCTGTGAATGGAGCAAAAGCATGAGAAGTCTCATCGATATTATGGATCTGACGGTAGGGGAGATCGACGGACTGGTTTCCACTGCCAAGGATATTATGGCTAACCCCGACAAGTATGCCGATGCTTGTAAGCGCAAGAAAATTGCGACCCTCTTTTTCGAGCCTTCCACTCGTACCCGTCTGTCCTTTGAGGCGGCAATGTACGAGCTGGGCGGTAACGTGCTGGGCTTTTCCTCGGCAAACAGCTCCTCTGCATCTAAGGGCGAGAGCGTTGCCGATACCGTCCGCATGGTAAGCTGCTATGCCGACATCATCGCAATGCGTCATCCCAAGGAGGGCGCACCTCTGGTAGCAGCAATGAAGTCCAGTGTTCCGATCATCAACGCAGGTGACGGCGGTCACAACCACCCCACTCAGACTCTGGCAGATTTGCTCACCATCAATCAGGAAAAGGGCAGATTTAACAATCTGACTGTTGGTCTGTGCGGCGATTTGAAGTTTGGTCGTACCGTTCACTCCCTCATCAGCGCAATGAGCCGTTATCCCGGCGTGAAGTTTGTGCTGATTTCTCCCACTGAGCTGAAAGTTCCCGAATACATCATCGAAGATGTGCTGATTCCCTCCGGTTGTGAATATGTGGAGACTACCGATCTGGAAGCGGTTATGCCTCAGCTGGACGTACTGTACATGACTCGCGTACAGCAGGAACGCTTCTTCAACGAAGCCGATTATCTCCGTCTGCGCGACAGCTACATTCTGAATCCTCCCAAGCTGGTAGATGCGAAAAAGGATCTGATCATCCTCCATCCGCTGCCCCGTGTAAACGAGATTTCTGTAGCAGTGGACGAAGATCCCCGTGCATGCTACTTTAAGCAGGCGCTTTACGCCAAGTATATCCGTATGGCGCTGATTCTCAAACTGTTGGAAATCGAGGTGTAAGCGATGGATGCAATGAAGCAAATGATGGTGAACCCCATCCAAAACGGCGTTGTGCTGGACCATATCACCGCAGGCAAGGCAATGGAGATCTACAAGGTTCTCCGTCTGGACAAGTTGGGCTGTACCGTTGCGGTTATCGTCAATGCGGCAAGCAAAAAGATGGGCCGTAAGGACGTTTTGAAGATCTACGACGTGATCGATCTGAATTTTGATGTACTGGGCTATCTGGATCCCGGTATTACCGTGAGCATCATTGAGGACGGCGAAGTGATCCGCCGCATCTCTCTGGATCTGCCCGGACAGGTTGAGGGCGTACTCAAATGCAAGAACCCCCGTTGCATTACCTCCTGCGAGCAGGAACTGCCTCACGTCTTCAAGCTCACCGACCGCAAGAAGAAGGTCTATCGCTGTATCTACTGCGAGACCATGGCGAAGAATAAGTAAGGGAACGGCTTAGGGAAACTTTTTGAAAAAAGTTTCCCTAAGAACCCTTCAAAAACTTTCTTAAAGCGGGCAAATACTTGCCCGCTACGTTAAAATCAACTACAATTTGATAGCCGACAAGTATTTGTCGGCTTGTCAGAAGTTCTTGAAAGGGTTTGGGAAAACTTCTTTCAAGAAGTTTTCCCAAGAATAGGAGATAAAAAATGAAGCAAATTAAAATGGGCGGAATCATTCCCGCATCGGCAGTATCGCTGGGTTGCATGCGCATGAGCGGACTCTCCGACGAGAGAGTAGACGCCATCATGGACTGTGCTTTTGAGAACGGCATCAACTATTTCGACCACGCTGACATTTACGGCGGCGGTCATTCCGAGGTACTGTTCGGTCAGTATTTGAAGCGTCATCCTGAGGCAAGAGACAAGATGGTGCTCCAGACCAAATGTGCCATCCGTCCCGGCCAGTACGACTTTTCCAAGGAACATATCCTGAACGCAGTAGACGGCAGTCTGTCCCGTCTGGGCGTAGATTACGTAGACGCACTGCTTCTCCACCGTCCCGACACTCTTATGGAGCCCGAAGAAGTAGCAGAGGCATTTGATCTGCTGCACTCTCAGGGTAAGGTGCGCTATTTCGGCGTATCCAACCACAACTGGATGCAGATGGAGCTGCTGAAAACTGCAGTTAAGCAGCCTCTCATTGCGAACCAGCTTCAGTTCTCCATTACCGAAGCAGGTATGGTTACCTCCGGTATGAACGTGAATATGAAGAATGCCGAGTCCCAGATGCACGATGGTGCGCTGCTGGAATATTGCCGTATCAAGAATGTGACCATTCAGACCTGGTCTCCCTTCCTCTACGGTTTCTTTGCTGGCCGTTTCGTAGACAACGACAAGTTCCCCGAACTCAACCGCAAGCTGGCTGAAATCGGTGAAAAGTACGGTCTGTCCAAGACCGGCGTTGCCGCAGCATGGATTCTCCGCCATCCTGCTAATATGCAGCTGATCGCAGGCACCATGAATCCCGAGCACCTCAAAGAGATCTGTGATGCCGCTAACGTAACTCTCACTCGCTCCGAGTGGTACGAGATCTACCGCGCAGCAGGTCACTGCCTGCCTTGATAGATGTGGGGCGTTGCCCCACACCCTACAAAAGACCCTTCTTGAAAGAAGGTCCTTTAGAATCTCCAAGAACTTCTTAAAAAGCGGCAAATTCTTGCCGCTTTCTTTTATAGACAAAATTGAACTTTATTTGCTTTTCGATGTGTTTTTGTTCATTGCAGGTTCAAAAAACAGGGGTATAATAATCAAAATGGATTTGCAGAAGGGAAGTGAGAAAATGGACGAGGCGAAAAAGAAGGCGTGGCATAAAAAACTCACCATCGTGTTGTTTTTGATTTTGCTGGAAATTGCTGTGCTTATCGGTGCGTTGATCATGGAGCGTAAATACATCGGCACCCCTGAGGGTGTGGCTCTGTTGGAAACCTTGGAACAATCGAAGGCTGCCCTCGACCGTTTCGGATTCCTTCGCTATCCTGTCATGGTGATCGTGCAGATTTTGCAAATGATCCTCGCCCTCATTCCCGGCGGACCGCTGGCATTTTTGCTTGGGTTTATGTTCGGAACCATCGGCGGCGCGATTGTGGGAACCATTGGAAATATCATCGGGACAATCCTCATCGTGTGGGGCGTCAATCGATTTGGTATGAAGTTCGTCAATCTCTTTTGCAATTCCAAGGGCTTTGAAAAGCTGAAATTTTTGCACGATCCCCAACGACGGGATGCGCTGATCTTCCTTCTCTTCCTTATTCCCGGCACCCCCAAGGATCTCATGACCTTTTTTGCCCCTTTCACCAAGGCGAAGCCTGCCACCATCGTATGGCTGGCGTGCGTAGGACGTTTGCCTGCTCTGTTTTTATCCACCGCAGTGGGCGCCAATCTGGCAGGTGGTGATCTGCGGGCGACCATCATTCTCTGTTCCATCACGCTGTTTGTGACGATGATCGGTGTATTGGTCAAAGATAAGATTATGAAAGAATAAAACCGCCCTGAGGGCGGTTTTATTTACATGGACGAATACTGCGCCGATCGGTAGACCGAGGGGGTGCAGTTTTTGATTTTTTTGAACACGCGGTTGTAATAGGAAACTGAAGAGAATCCCACTTCCAAAGAGATGTCCAAAATGGATAGGGGAGTATCGCGCAACAACGCTTCCGATTTGGCTATCCGAACTCGATTGAGGTATTCTGTGAATCCGTGACCGGTGGCACGCTTGAAGGTGCGGCAAAAATAGGCAGAATTGAGCCCCAACAAATCGCTGACCGTTTCCAAAGAGAGCTCGGGTTTGCCATAGTTTTGGTCAATGTATTCAAATACGGGAGCCAGCTTTTGGGCGGCTTGCTCATCGAAGGTGGATTCCTCGGACAAATATCGGTTTCTCTCCAGCCAACCGATCAAATAGTATAGATGAGAGAGGATCATTTTGTCGGCGCCCTCGTGTTTTTGGGTGTATTCGGTCCAAATATCCCGCAAACTGTCTGCGATTACGTCATCCTCGATTACTCGAGCGGCTTGCTCCGAGTTATGAGAGATGTTTCGTAAATATCGGGTGATGGTGCGCCCTTGGCGGTTGCCCAGCTTGAAATCATTGGGATCGAATTGGAGGAGGATGTAACTGCACCGCGGTGTAAGCGCCTCGGTCCAATGGGGGATGTGAGAATCCACAAATAAGGTTTGTCCCTCGTTGATCGTTAACTTGCCGCCATCCAGATGGCAGATCAGCTTGCCCGATGTCAGCAGGAGCAATTCGATCTCGTCGTGATAGTGAATGTCGCAGATTTTTCCTGTTTGGTCAGGGCATAATGGATAATCAATATATGCATGAATGTCGGCAAGATTTCTCCGTACGTGCTCGTTTCGCATGTTTTTTCTCCGAAAAAGTCAATATTGTTCAAGTGATGGTAAATATTATGGTTGCATAAGGAAGGGTATATCGCTATAATGATTATAACGGATACGTTCCGAAAAGTCAATATGTATAAATTATTTTCATAAGAGGAGATTTTGTTATGGCAGAAAAGACAATCAGCAATCTGGATGCGTTCAAAGAGGATCATTCTGAGAAAGTGATCGACACCAACAAAAAATTGAAAGTCGGCATCATCGGTACCGGTTGGATCGCAGGCTCTCACATGGCAGAGCTGAAGAAGATGCCCGACGTTGAACTCGTTGGCGCAGCAGACCTGATCCCCGGCAAAGCAAAGAAGTTTATGACCGATTGGGGTTATCCCGATGTTCCTTGCTATCTCAGCGGTCACGAGATGCTGGAAGCGATCCCCGACCTGGACGCTGTTACCATCTGTACCTACAATATGCAGCACGCACCCTGTGCAATCGACGCTCTGAAGCACGGCGTAAACGTTCTGCTGGAAAAGCCCTTCACCGTTAC
>JAZRIH010000066.1:0-14236 GCA_045645175.1 Eubacteriales bacterium
CCCGATATCCGTGACTTTTCCGCACAGCTGACTGATCTTTGTGCGTATCATCTTTCTCAGAAGCCGCTGCTTTCGGTAATGGACGCCATTGTAGGTATGGAAGGAAACGGTCCTACCAACGGTAAAGCACGGAAGATTGGCGCTCTGCTGTCTTCGGTCAATCCCTTTGCCTTGGATACGGTTGCATCACGACTCATTGGCATGGAAGGTAAGGTACTCCATCTGGAGCTGGGAAAAGAACGCGGCTATGTGAGCGAACCTACAGTAGTAGGTGCCTCGGTGGATAGCTTGGTGGTAAAGGATTTCCTGCCCCCCGACAGTTCGCGTAAAATTGCTCTCGCATGGCTGGCAGATTTTTGGGATGGCAGATTGATCCGTATTTTCGAGCCCCGTCCTGCCATTAACAAGAAAAAGTGCATAGGCTGTGGTGAGTGTGCTCGTTCTTGTCCTGCCCATACCATCCATATCGATAAAGAACGCCGTCGCGCGGTGATTAAACATAAGCAGTGTATCAAGTGTTTCTGTTGCCAGGAGCTTTGTCCCAAAGATGCGGTGGATATTAAACAGAATGTTTTTATTCGACTGCTCAAATAAGAGGTATCTTTCATGAAACAAACTTATTTTTGCCCTGCCAAGATCAATCTCTTTTTGGAAGTGGGCGAAAAGCGTCCCGACGGGTATCATGATATTGATTCTATCATGCAGGCAGTCACCCTCTGCGATCAGGTCAGCGTGACCCTCACCGAGGGATCGGGAAAAATCACCCTCATCTGTGACGATTCCCGACTGCCTACCGACAGCGGAAACATCGCCTACCGTGCCGCAGAACGCTATTTGGCAGAGGCGAAGATCACAGGCTACGATGTTGCCATTGAGATTGAAAAAAAGATCCCCCTTGCCGCAGGTCTGGCAGGGGGAAGCACCGATTGTGCAGGTGTACTGCGCTGTTTGCAGTCTATGCTGTCTGCACTAACGGTGGATGCGCTTTATGATCTGGGCAGACGTCTGGGAGCAGATGTCCCATTCTGTCTTCGCTCAGGCTGTTGCCGTACTGAGGGAATCGGCGAGATACTGACTCCCGTTCCGTCCCTGACCCGTGATACCATCATTGTCATCGCCAAAGGGGGAGAGGGTGTTTCCACCGCCCAGGCGTATCGCCAAATGGATTTGCCCCGTACTCGCCAATCCTCTTCTGCAATCCTCCGTGCTATGGAGAGAGGGGACTGCAGTGAGGTGGCGGCTCTCCTTTACAACTCCTTCGAAGGCGTGATCCTGCCCATTCACCCCCAGGCATCCTACGCCAAGGAAGTGATGATTGCCGAAGGATGCGCAGGCGCGTTGATGAGCGGTAGCGGACCGTCGGTGTTTGGCATCTTCTTTAACTGGGACGATGCGAGCCGTGCTCACGAGCGTCTGCTGGCTAAGGGATATGAATCCTTTATCACAGCTCCCGTGATTGTATAATTAACAGAACAGATCGATCAACAATCGCTTGCGGAAACTCTGCAAGCGATTGTTGTCGTAAAGGGGAGTATACAACGCCTCCTCACGGGCGCAGAGCTGTTGGTGTTCGCCCAGCAACCGGAGCAATCGCTCCCTCCAAGCATCACAGGCAGAGCGGAGCGCCCGATGGCTGTGACGGTAGGCTTGGGTGTGGGGGCAGAGATAGCGGTTTAATGATCGGGTATCTTTGCAAAGATCTTCGGGCGCATGAAGGAGATAGCATCGCTCCTCAGTAGGGAGCCATACGCCTATGGCTTCATGCGTGAGGGCGTTCTCCAGTACCACGCGCTCACAAGGGCGATTGGCAAGTGCCGAGAGCAAGGCATTCAAAAATAATGCGGGGAGATCGTACTGTCCGCTGATCCCGATGATCTGTGTCCCTTCGTCAAAGGGAAGCCGATAGACTTCCTTTCCATCTATATAACTGAGGATCGGCAGAATGGTCAGTTGATCTTTCCCCCGTTTGACCTTTTGCGCAATGCGCAGGGCGCGGTGAGTCAGTTCTTCCAATCTTACCATGGGAATCGATAGCTCCTTACGCAGATCGATTTGACCTTGCAAACATGCTCCCATTTGTCCAATACGTTCAGATTGCTGTTGCTTTTCAACGGCAATCTCACGCAGTTGCCCCACCTGTTCGGGGGAGGGAGTGGTAAGGGGAGAGCAATCAATTAAATGCGCATGAAGGGATGGGGCATAGGGAGGAGCGATGAAGTTTCCGATCCCTTCAACCCATAATCCTCGCAAAAGAGAGGGAGAGAGGGTATCATAAAATGAGCGAATGGGTAGCTTGCGATTGAGTGCTTCCCCTTGGATGGCGGCAAGCAATCGGGAGGAAAGATAGGGATCTCCTCCCCACAGATAGTAGGCGGGCGTATAGTCTATCTCGGGGATGGAAAAAGAAGCATGATAGAAAACGGACATAAAGACACTCACTTTCATGGGTTTTCTACCATTCTATGCAAGTTTCGCAAAAAGGTCAAAAAAACTCCTCGTATCTGAAAAAGCAGATGCGAGGAGATTTCGGGTTATTTGGTTTGATTCTGTCTGAGTATTTCAAATGCCAAAACAGTTGCGGCGGAGGCGGCGGAGAGGGCGGCGGAGAATTCTCTGCCGTAATCGATGCGCACAATGCCGTCGCATTTGGAGAGAAGGGCGCGGGAGATTCCTCTGCGCTCACCGCCCACGATCAGCAGAAGGGGGAGGGTGAGATCGCTCTCCCACATGGGAGTGGAATCGGCAAGGTCGGAGGCAAGAACCCGATAGCCTTTTTGGTGGAAGAGATCGGCGGCAACGGTGCTGTCAGCGATAAAGAGCTTCATCTGCTCGGATGCTCCTGCCGATGCACGGCAGACGACACCTGCGGCAGACATCCAGTTGCGGGGCGGCAGGATCACGCCGTCCACCCCTGCGGCATAGAGGGAGCGAAGGGCATAGCCGAAATTGTAGGGGTCTTCAATGCCTTCGGCAAGGATGTAAAAGCCTTTGGGGGCAATGGCATCAGCGGTCAAGGAAGGAATGGTGCGCTCACCGCAGACGGTGAGGATACCGCCGTGACTGGTGCCGGTGGCAAGGGCATCGATCTCGCCCCCATCTACGGGGCAGATCTCAAAGCCGTATTTGTAATGCATTGCCTTGATATAGGACAGATGACCGGCGAGCTGTTTTTCACGGTTCTTGTCATAGAGCACGCGCAGAATGGGGCGATCGCTGATTCCGGTTTCGATTCCGCGGATCACCGCACGAAAGGAGATCATGCCCTCCATAATGGTGCTTTCGGCAAAACGAGAGTCTTCTTTTTGCATAAATCGGTTTCCTTTAACTTATTTAAGTAGCAGATTGACGGCTTTCTTCTCTTGCCAGACGGCGGAGCAAATAGCCCTCTCGAATGCTGGCAGTAGTGATCACAACCTGATCGGCACCCACATAGTCCATAATGCCAAGAAGTGCGGCAAGACCTGCAGGGAAGGTATGGATTCGGGTAGAAACTTCCTTTACCAACAGCTGTTTCATATCCTTGTCCATTGCGGTGATCTGGGACAGAATCGCTTCCATGTCTTCGTAAGAGATGGTGTAGGGAAGTTCGCTTTCCATGCCCCGCATGAGGGCGTGGAGTCTGGCGAGGGTACGACCTGTACCGCCGTTTACATAAAGGGTGGAGCCGTATTCGTGGGTCCAAGGATGATGCGCCAGTTTTGCGGCAACATAGGCACGGATCTTGTTGGCTTCACGGGGTGTGGGGAGAATGTTGGTAACGAATTTGGTATAGAGCACCAGAGCGCCCAAACGCAGAGACACGTTTTTCTGTGCCTTTCTGCGAGCAAAGCCCACGAATTCGGTGCTTCCGCCGCCCATATCGATGACCAGACCGGATTGTACGCCGGGGTTGAGGGTGGGGAGAAGGGAATCAAAGGAGATGCGTGCTTCATTGTCACCGCTGATGAGATCGATGAGCAATCCCGTTTCGTGACGGACGATTTCAATAGCGGCTTTGGCATTGGCAGCGGCACGCAGTCCTGCGGTGGCAAAGGGATAAATTTTGGTGCAATGATCGGCGGTGGCAATGGTTTGCAACTCCCGTACTGCGCTTACTAAAATTCGGATGCCTTCTTCGGTGAGAAGACCCTGCTGAACGTATGCGATGAGTCCCGCATTCACCGTTCTGCGTTTGCGTTCGTAAAGTTGACCGTTATTACGATTGTAATCGTAAATGGTCATTTTGATGGTGTTGGAGCCGATATCCACAACTGCGGCGCGGATGGTATCCTGTGTCATAGTCTCAGTCCTTTTTCTTAAACTCGGCGCACAAGACGCCGTACAGATTCTTTCAATTCTATTATAATCGAAACACCGACAAAAGTAAACAGATCATACAAGATTTGTCGGATTTTTTCATCGTTCAGAGGTATTACAGCTTGACTTCGAAGCCATATTCGATGAGCTTGGGGCCATCATTGATCTGCTCGACGTTGATTCCCTCCACACGGGAGAAGCCGTCGGCGGCATACAGAGAAAGCGCAGGCAGATTGCTGTCCACTACAAAGAGGCGAAGATAGTCTGCGCCTTTGGTACGGGAAACCTCGCGTACTTTTTGCAGCATGGCTTTAGCGATTCCTCTTCCTTCATAGTCGGGATGAACTGCAAAACGGTAAAGATAAAGGGCCGTCGCCTCGGGGGCTTCCCACGCTACTGCCTTCTCTCCGGAGGAATGCTCGCAAAGGGCAAAGGCGGATACGATGGTGTCATGGTCTATCCATAAATATAACCGTTCTTCGGCAATGTCAGTGGAAAACACTTCGTAAGGATAACGGTCGTCCCAAAACAGAAAACCGTTTTCGTTCATTTTTTTAGTGATGGCCGCAAATGCACTTTTCAGTGCAGGCAGATCGGCATAGGTGGCTTGTCGGAAGATCATATTGTTCCTCGTCTTTTTCATGGTTTCGCCCTATTATAGCACAGATCGGCGATCATAGCAAGGTGGAAAGGTGAGAAAAAAGAAGAAAATCGTGGATTGGGGAGTGACAAATAAAAAGCGGAATATCGCAATGCGATGTTCCGCTTTGTTTTTATAAATTAGTTAGTATAGTTGTCGAAATAACCCTGTACCAGTACGATAGGAGTACCCTTGTCGCCGGAGCCGCTGGTCAGGTCGCACAGCGAACCGATCAGGTCGGTGAGCTGACGGGGAGTGGTGCCCTGAGAAGCCATGTTGCCTACCAGAGAGCCTTCCTTTTCGCGGATGCTCTTGGAGATTGCTTCCTTGAGTGCCTCACCGGACAGATCCTTATAGTCGTTATCTGCCAGGTACTTGAGCTTCAGCTCGTTGGGAGTACCGATCAGACCATCGGTAAATGCAGGGGAAACTACGGGGTCAGCAAGCTCCCAGATCTTACCCTGAGGATCCTTGAATGCGCCGTCACCGTAAACCATAACTTCAACGTGCTTGCCGCATGCGTCGAAAATCTTCTTCTGGATGTCCAGAACCAGATCCTTGCACTCTCTGGGGAAGGGCTTTACCTTATCCTCGGTTGCCTTGTTGGAGCCCAGCAGACCGTACATTTCGTTGCAGCCGCTGCCGTTTACAGGTGCGTTGAGGATCTCATCCAGATTGAGTACCTTCTTTGCACCGTTGGCAAGAAGGATGCGCTTGGTGCGTGCTCTGGTGTGGATGGAGCAGTTGATAACGGTGTCGGTATATGCCAGAATTGCCTTGGGCTGATTTGCGAAAATAACCTCGACCTCAGCACCGCATTCGCGAACAAGGTCTGCATAGTACTGAACGTAGTCAACACCGGTAAACTCATGCTTGTTTACACCGAAATATTCACGGTACTGTGCTTCGGTGAGAACGTCGGAATAAGGATTTACACCTACAGCGTCGATCTTATCCAGGCTGACCAGCTCGTTACCAACCTCATCGGAAGGGTATGCCAGCATGAGCACGATCTTCTTCACGCCCATTGCAATACCGCGCAGACAAATAGCGAATCGATTACGAGAGAGGATGGGGAAAATAACACCGACGGATGCAGCTTCACCGAGTTTTGCCTTTACATCGTTTGCGATGTCTTCTACAGAGGCGTAGTTACCCTGTGCACGGGCAACAACAGACTCGGTAACAGAAATTACGTCTCTGTCACGCAGCTCAAATCCCTCGGATTCTGCCGCAAGGATCACACTTTCGGATACAATTGTTGCAAGGTCTTCACCCTCGCGGATAATGGGGCAGCGGATACCTCTGGATACCGTACCTACTCTTCTTTCGTTATTTGCCATAAAAACACTTCCTTCTTTAAAATCAAGTTTTAAAAAGCAATGCAGTCTATTTGTTATACATTTGTCTTGGCGTTCGATGGAATTCCAAGGCTTACTCTCTTTTCGGACCTGCAGATCTTTGGGCTGATTGGCAGGATGCGGAGCGACTATATTTAGTACACACGATAGTATACCATAAAAAAATCAATTTGTAAAGTAGATAATTAATAAAATTTTCTAAAGCTTTCATTTTTTTCGACTTTTGCAAAGAGATGCATGACGAGATACTTGTCTGAGATAGGAGTGTACAGGGGGAAAGAAGAAAATCATAGAAAAAGGGGAGGGTCAACCTATCTGCGGCATACAATAGTCCTACCGTACCCATCCGCCGAATCGCGGCGGATGGATGCAATTTCTTTGAAAGGGTGATCAGTATGCTCTTTGCCATGATGACCAAAATGGTGGCAATGTTTCTAAAGGTGGATGAGCCCAACAATTTTCCTCCGCCGCTGAATGAAGAAGAAGAACGGGAATGCTTTCGTCTTTGCCGTGAAGGAGACGAAAAAGCCCGTGAAAAGCTCATCGTTCATAATCTCCGTTTAGTGGCGCACATTGTGAAAAAGTATTACATAACTTGCAAGAATCAGGAGGACCTCATCTCTATCGGAACTATCGGGCTGATCAAGGCAGTAGATTCCTTCGACTCCACCAACGGCGCTCGCTTTGCCACATATGCCGGACGGTGTTTGCAGAATGAGATCCTCATGTATTTCCGATCCCAGAAGAAGACCCAATGCGAGGTGTCGCTTTCTGAACCCATTGACGTGGATAAGGACGGCAATCCCCTCACCTATATCGATATCATCAGCGTGGACGATACCATTGCCGAGGATATCTTCGTGAAGATCACTTCTTCCCAAGCCAAACGCTTTATCAAAGAGGGATTGTCGCCCAGAGAGAGGCAGATCATCGTCCTGCGGTATGGATTAACGGGAAACGTCCCCCTTACCCAGCGGGAGATTGCCGATGGATTGGGGATCTCCCGTTCCTATGTGAGCAGGATCGAAAAAGGCGCACTGCAAAAAATTCAAGATTATTTGCAAGCCCATCCCAGTCTTTCCATGTAGCATAAATAGGTATGGAAGGGCATACATTAGAGCAGAATACCTCTATAAGGAGCGATTGGTTTGGATAAACAGCAAAATCCGTCTTTGTGGCGGTGGGCAGGGGATTGCCCTATTTTACATCCCGAAGCAACAAAGGATTGTATTCTTCCCGATTCATACCCCGATATTCATAAGATTCTCTGTACGACTGCTGACTGTATCCCCGGTAGAACTGTTTTGATGGGCGGGAAGATACAGACTAGCGGTGTTCTGCACTCAACGGTGTTGTTTGCCGATGAGGAAGGGAAGATGCATCAGGTGAACTTCCAGATGGATTACGATGCGCAGTCACCGTATGTTTCCGAAGACCCAAGTGAGTGCCTTTCTGTACAGACGGTATTGGAAAACATCACCGCACGTGCGCTCAATCCCCGTAAACTCTCTCTGCGGGGACGGCTGACAGTTACGCCTACACTGTTCTACCAATGTCCCAGAGAGCCGAGATTAGCTCCCGAATTGACAGAATTATCTTTGGAAAAAAAGTTATGCAATTTCACCGCGTGGCAGATCAGTAGCTTCAGCGAGCATGGCATCGAGGCAGGCGAGGACCTCTCCCTTTCTCATGAATCGCCTGTGGGCAGATTGATCTATAGTACGCTTAGTTTGCAGGCAACTTCCTGCAATGCGGGAGAGGGGGAGGTGAGATTCTCGGGAAGCGGCATCCTCAGTCTGCTCTATTCCACTCCGGAAGGGGCACTGCGCACAACCGATCTTACATTCCCCATCCAAAGCAGCGTGCGAGGAGATGTTACCGCTGATTCTCTGTGTAAAGTGACTCTTACCCCTGAAACGGTATCGGTTGTTCCCTCGGAGGATGCTACGGGCGAGGTGAGAGGGATCGAACTGGACTTTACCTACTCTATCGGGGTGACCGTAGCCAAGCGCATGATTGCTACCCGTCCGGTAGATTGTTATGCGGTAGATGCACCTACCAAGGTTGAGGAGGAAACGGTTGAACTGCTCTGCGATCTGCGACCGATGAGCCGTGAGTACAATCGGAACATGGAAGGGGACAGCGATGGCATGACCGAGTTGCTCAAGGGATTTGCCAATATATACGTAGACAGCCGTGAGCAGACTGAATCGGGAGCATTGCTTCATCTTACCGCACAGGTGACGCTCATAGGCAAAGATGGGGACGGCGCACCTATCAGTTTGCAATTGGTGGAAAACTTCACCATGGACAGCGACACGCCCAATCTCTGTCTGGAATCCTTCACCGTAACACCATCGGCGGTCATTGACGGCGATCGGGTAAAAGTGCGCTTGCAAGGGCGGATGGACGCTTTCGGCGCATGGGCAGGAAAGTGCACCTATGTGGGAGCGGTCTTGCCTGCCGCCGATGAGCTTCGCTCCAAGGGAGATACCATGACTCTCTGCTATCCTGCCAAGGGAGAAACGCTTTGGGAAATTGCCAAGCGTTACCGCACCACCCAATCTGCGCTGCTATCGGCAAACAGCTTGGGAGAGGGCGAATTGCCTGCGGTGTTGCTGATTCCCAGAGGGTAAATATACGATTGACAAAACCTGCCTGGCGCAGGTTTTGTTTTTTTGAAAAAAATTCCATTCCTTCACTTGCAATTATTACATCGCATAGTTCTGCCCAAATCCACGCATAGTAGATTCGCGGTGAATCGATTGTTTCGGGCAATGTCTGCGAAAATGGGATCGTGTACCGAAAATGAATTTGGAACAGTAAGCGGAAAGTGAAAAATAATGATGAAAAATGCGAACAATTACAGATCGCATGGGGGCGCAGTACGGTTTGCGAAAAT
The DNA here is from genome assembly GCA_045645175.1 of Eubacteriales bacterium. Taxonomy (GTDB): domain Bacteria; phylum Bacillota; class Clostridia; order Oscillospirales; family CAG-272; genus CAKSQF01. The sequence continues at coordinate 9,200 of JAZRIH010000066.1, forward strand.
CAAACGGCAAGCGGCACTCCTCTTCTTGGGCGGTCTGATGATCTTTTTGCCCATGAGCAAAATCGATGCATGGGCGAAAAACGATGCCGCTGTACAGAGAATGGTCTTGCCCGGCGGTGAGGCGTTTGGAGTGGAGCTCCAAACCAAGGGTGTGTTGGTGGTAGGAACGGCTCCCGTGGATTGCGTGGGCGAGGATCGCTCTCCCGCAAAGGAAGCAGGCATCAAGGCAGGCGATATTATCGCCGCCGTGGAGGGAAGGGCGGTCAACAGCGTCAGCGTGGTCATCGATTTGGTGGCAGATAGCGAAGGCAAGCCCATCTCTCTCACTGTGGAGCGAAGAGGGGTGGAGCGAAAGCTTACCCTCACCCCTGTGAAATCCGAGAGTGAGGATACTTGGAAAGCGGGCGTGTGGATCCGTGACCACACCGCGGGGATCGGCACGGTTACTTGCTATTTGCCCGAGTCCGGCGCCTTTACCGGTTTGGGGCACGGTATTTGTGACAGCGACACGGGCGTACTGCTCCCTTTTTCGGGCGGCGCCATCATGGATGTGCGCATCAGCGGTATCCGCAAGGGAAGCAAGGGAGCTCCCGGTGAATTGAAGGGCTATTTTTGCGGCTCCAAGGTGGGCAATCTCATGGGCAATACTCCCTGTGGTGTCTACGGAGTGCTGGCGAAGATGCCTGAGTATGAGAAAAGTGATCTACTCCTCGTCGGTGATTCGGAAAGTGTCCGCGAAGGGGCCGTGACTGTCCGTTGCACCGTGGACAATGGGGGAATCGGGGAATACCGCGCGAAGATCACCAAGCTCTGCGGCTCGGCACGGGACGGCAAGAATTTTGTCATCGAGATCACCGATCCGGTGCTACTGGCAAAGACGGGAGGCATCGTTCAAGGCATGAGCGGCTCGCCTGTCATCCAGGACGGCAAGCTGGTGGGAGCGATCACCCACGTCTTGTTGGACGAGCCTGCGAAAGGGTACGGGATCTTTATCGAAAACGTGCTGGCAAGAGTGAAAGAATAGGATAAAAAAGGCAATGTCTCCCCGAAAACGGGGAGATTGCTTTTTTGGAGAAAACGGTTGACAAGGGGCGAAATTGGTGATATAATGTCAAAAAAGAAAATATAAACAGTGGAAAAGAGGGAATAATATGTCGCTGTTTAAGTGTAAAATGTGTGGCGGTGACCTGGAGATCGTCGACGGTACATCTGTTGCAGAATGTGAATATTGCGGTACAAAGCAGCCTGTCCCTAAGGCAATGGGCGAGAACCTGCAAAATCTTTTCAACCGCGCCAATACCTTGCGCATCAAGAGCGAGTTTGACAAAGCGGAAAAACTCTATGAGAAGATCATTCAGGCGGATCCCAAGCAGTCCGAGGCCTATTGGGGACTGATCCTTTGTAAGTACGGTATCGAATATGTGGACGATAAGGTAACGTACAAGAAGATCCCTACCTGTCACAGAACTTCCTATGATTCTATTATTGCCGATGACGATTACAAATCTGCACTGCAATATGCAGATCCTATTCAGCGTGGGCTGTACGAGGAGCAGGCAAGGGAAATTGATCGCATCCAAAAAGATATCCTTGCCCTTGCTCAAAGCGAAGAACCCTATGATGTGTTCATCTGCTACAAGGAAACTGATGCAAACGGCAAACGCACACAGGATAGTGTGGATGCCAACGATATGTATTATCAGCTTACCCAAGAGGGATTCAAGGTTTTCTATGCGGCGATCACGCTGGAGGATAAACTGGGTTCTGCATACGAGCCCATCATTTTTGCCGCCCTGAACTCCGCAAAGGTGATGCTTGCGATTGGCTCTAAACCCGAATATTTTAATGCTGTTTGGGTGAAGAACGAATGGTCGAGATTTTTGAAGATTATTAAAAAAGACCGTTCCAAGCTTCTGATTCCATGCTACCGCGATATGGACCCTTATGAGCTTCCCGAGGAGTTTGCCCATCTGCAGGCACAGAATATCGCAAAGCTGGGTGCTGTCAACGATATTGTGCGCGGTATTAAGAAGATCATTCCCAAAGATGAACCGAAGCCTGCTCCTGTTGCTACCACGGTGGTGAAGGAAACCACGGTTGTATCGGGCGGAAGTCCCAACACTGCATCGCTTTTGGAACGTGCGTTTATGTTCTTGGAAGACGGCGATTGGACAAGTGCCAACGAATACTGTGAAAAGGTACTGGATATTGATCCCAAAAATGCACAGGCATATTTGGCTAAGCTGATGGCAGATCTTCACGTGAAAACCAAAGAGCGCTTGAAGAATTGTGACACTCCTTTTAACGGAAATAGTAACTATCAGAAGGTTATTCGGTTTGCGGATGAAAAACTGAAAGCGGAGATTTCTGGTTACGTAGACTACATTAATACGCGCAACGAAAATGCCCGCTTGGAAGGGATCTATTCGCAGGCAGTCAGCGCAATGAACAAGGCGAAGAATGAAACCGCTTATACCGAGGCAGCTACTTTGTTCAAGAGAATTCGCGGATATAAAGATGCAGACGCTCTTGTCAATCAATGCCTTGAAAAAGCAGATCGTTGCCGTGAAAATGCAGAAATTGCAAGAAAAGATGGTATTTTGCGTTCTGCAAAGTCTAAACTTAAAGAGAATACTCTTGAATCGTGTAACCAGGCAATGGGATTGTTGAAATCTATCCAAGGCTGGAAGGATGCAAACGAGCAAATGCTGTTGTGTGTCCGCAAAAAGAGAGAGCTGGAAACTCAAGCCGAAGCTGACCGTTTGGAAGAGGAGCGTCTGAAAGAGCTTGCTCGCATTGAGGAACAAAAACGAGAGCGGAAGTATCTTACGGGATGTCTGATTGGTATTGTTGCAATCGTTTTGGCGGTTGCTCTTCTCGTGTGGGGGGCGATCAAGTTATTTACAGATATTCTTCCCGGGAAAAAGGTGGATGAATTTATAGAGCAGTATGGTCAGGAGGTCTATGACAAATACGGCTTGATAGAAGCAGGCACAACCTTGACTTTGGGTACATACGAACAAGACAACAGCACCGCTAATGGTCAAGAGAAGATTGAATGGGTAGTGCTGGAAGTAAAGGACGGAAAAGCGCTTTTGATCAGCAAATATGCATTGGATTGTAAGCAATTCCATGAGAATGGTGAGACGGACGTCACTTGGGAGGATTGTACCCTTCGCCAGTGGCTGAATAATGAGTTTTTCAATGCAGCTTTCTCGGAAGAGGAAAAGGCGATGATCCCCACAGGAACAGTACCTTCGGATACCAATTCGTATTCCGGTGCAAGCTCCGGCGATGCAACCCAGGATAAAGTTTTCATCTTGAGTTATACCGAAGCTGAACAATATTTCAAATCCAAAAAAGATCGCGTATGTGAGGCTACGCCGTATGCAGATGCCAATGGTGCTTTGGAATATAGCGGTAACTGTTGGTGGTGGCTGCGGACGCCCGGTGCGGTACATGCTGATACGGTGGATCAAGCTACTTATGTCAGCAATCATGGACAAGCCAGCGAAGTTGGTCAGCCTGTCGAAAAGGAAGATATCGCCGTCCGCCCCGTTATTTGGATTGACTTGACCGCTTAACTTTCATTCAAAATCATACCGCTGTACTCTCGTGCAGCGGTATTTCATATTTTTCCTCAAAATGCCACATCTAACTTGACAAATCTCCCCCTACATATTATAATGTAAAAAAACTGCACCAGCGAGGTTGACTATGCCCAGATTCTTTCTCTCTCCTGCCGATTTGGACGGCTTGTCCCAAGGCGCTATTGTGACCATTCAAGGGGACGATGCCCGTCATATCTCCCTTGCCCTTCGTATGAGGGTGGGCGATACCATCACTCTGTGCAATGGCGCAGGGATAGAATATGAGGCGACCTTGCTCTCCCTCTCTCCTACGGCGGTGGAGGCAGAGCTATCTGATCCCCGTCAGAGTGCAAGTGAAATGCCCGTCAAGGTCACCCTCTATCAGGGGCTTGCCAAGGGCGACAAAATGGATACCATTATTCAAAAGGCGGTGGAATTGGGTGTTACCTGCATCGTCCCCGTCACTACCTCCCGCTGTATCATGAAAATGGGCGACAATGCCGATAAAAAGATTGCCCGTTGGCAGAAAATTGCCAACGAAGCGGCAGGGCAGTGCGGTCGCGGCGTTTTGCCTGCCGTGGGAATGTCCGTGTCCTTCAAGGAAGCGGTGAAGATGGCAAAATCTGATGCCCTCTCTCTCTTCTGCTATGAGGAGCTTGGCAAGACCAAGCCTCTGCCCATCCTCCTTCCCGATGCGCCCCCCGCAACCCTCTCCTTTTTCATCGGTCCCGAAGGTGGCTTTTCCCCCGAGGAAGCCGAATTGGCTATGGATGCGGGCATTCTGCCATGCGGTCTCGGACCGAGAATTTTGCGAACCGAAACTGCTTCCGGTTATCTCCTTGCGGCGCTTTCCTGCCGTTATGAATGATTTGTTTGTGTAAGATTACTACCCTCGGCGTCAATTCAATCAAATTCAGAAAAAATTTTTTCGAAAATTTATAAAAAATGTTCATTTGCCTATTGAAATTCTACAAAAAATAGTGTAGAATAATAGTTGTATTGAACAAGTGGAATTTAAAGGCTGTCGGAGAGTAGTTTAGAATGTACCGAAAGCCATAAACCAATGACTGAAAGGAGACATTTTTATGTCGAATCGCTTATTCCAGGGTATTATTTATCAGATGAAGGATGCAGTTGACCGCGTAATCGGTGTTATGGACGAAACCGGCGTGGTTATCTCTTGTAGTGAACTTGTAAAGATTGGTGAGATTCGCCAAGGTATTCGGGACGAGCTGTCCTATACCTCCGAGGTGACCACTTTGGGTGGCTATACCTACCGTGTTCTCAGCGCAGGTACCAACAAGAGCGAATACGTAGTATTCGTTGAAGGTGAGGACAAGACCGCTGAGCGTCTGTCTATGCTGCTTGCTATTTCTCTGGGCAACATCAAGATCCTTTACGATGAAAAACACGATAAATCTTCCTTTATTAAGAACATTATTCTTGA
>JAZRIH010000067.1:0-5784 GCA_045645175.1 Eubacteriales bacterium
TTCTTCTGAACCGCCTTGATTGCATCGTCAAGAGCCTTATCAGCAGTATCAATCTTGCTTACAAGCTCAGCCTTATTATCTGCATCTGCTTTTTCAAGAGCTGCCTTTGCGTTTGCAAGAGCGGTATTGAGGTTTGCAATCTCTGCGGAGAGGTCAGCGTCACCCTTCTTCATAGCCGCTTCGAGGTCTGCAATTGCTTTATCGAGTTATGCTGCGTTTATCTATGTAATGAAGAAGAGCCGTGAGCATCTCTTGCAGTTTTCTGTTTTTCCTGGCTAACCGAATGAAAGCGCACAACTTATCCGGTGAAGCATTCCCATATACACCTTGAATGATATAACTGTTTTTTACGAATTTTCGGTATTCATCATTTCGAAAACTACGGCTATCCAGCAAGTTTTGCATATACTCATCTATCATCATCGTATGCACTTCCCTTCTATTATTTTTTAATACACCCTCACCCAATTGTCAATGGATTGCAAATCAGGATGCCATTTGAAATACTTCGATAGCGTACCGATGTCTTGTCGGGAATCGAAATATTTTTCGCCTAATTGCAAGATGGTTTTGATAATATTCTCCTTGCTGACATAATCCACCAGAATTACACTATCCAGGGTATAAATATATGGATCCGGTAGTTGCTTGGAATAGTAATACTCGCTACTTAGTCGTTCGATAGTAATAAACTCAAGTTCAAAATAGCGTTGATTATATTCAGCCAAAACATCGTGTCGAACGCCTCTGTCGGCAATATCTATTTCCATGAGTTCTGAATCCTCGGAAAAATATATTCGAATATCCATTTGCATCTCCGTTTTCGCTCATTATTCTTTCAGCCGTTTCATCAGGTTAGCATATCCTTGTTCATATTCCAAAAGTGCCTCTCCCTCTGCTGACCAGATGGCTACAATAGGCATAAACTGGTTACCTTCACAACACCAAGGATCGGATACAAACTTTACCCGATCACCGATCTTAATTCTTTTCAAAATCGATGATTTGAGCATTTGGTCTGCAGGATCTATCGGGATCTCAAAACAATTTGTCAGATAAGCATCACACAGCTCTGAAAATGCGATCACGATCCTTTTGGAATGCTCCGCATAAAAAATATTGGAAACTGTTGCTGTATCCTCGATAAACTGAGGATTCTTTTCGAAATGCCCGATAAGGGTATCCTCTTCGGGATAGATTCGCATATACTCTTCCCATGCCTCATCGATTTTCTTGCGGCAAATATCCTCCCACAAGTCCGTATCGCCTTCTTCGCCTAACATAATTTCATATTTAGAGGTCGATTCTCTTCCAATATAGGCAAATGCATATTCTGCAGTAGTAAACGCAAGATATGGACATTTATTTTCCATACAAGCAAATTCGGGTTTTCTATTTTGGTTACAATAGGCAGGACATTGCTCTGCATCATGTTTTTTCTTCCACGAAAAACCGCAATAGGCTTCCAACAAGATCAAATTATTCATCCTGACACCCCTTCAAAAATTCATAAATCCTCTGATTGAAATCCTTCGCTTCCTCATAAGCGGCATGACCGAGATTCTCATATACATGACATTCGCATCCCAGTCGCTCTGCCATTTCCAATGATGCCTTGCCGGTAACGATCTTATCTTGCCCGCCGCCGAGAATCAGCGTGGGACAATTGATTTGATTCAAGCGATCATAGACATCACAGGTAAGGCAAGATTTGGCCAATCGGATAAAGCGCTCTTTATTCTTGGGTGCGCTGAATTTAGCAAGGATAGGAAAGAGCCACCGATATCGTTTGGCGTATGCGAGGGAGTACATCACTTCCAGCATATCGAGGATAATGGCAGAAAAGTCCCCTCTCTCCGCCGACTTTACCCAACCGTTCACTACCGCTTTTACGGTATCATTGGGGCGGGACAGCGTGACGCCCAATACCAATCGATCTACTAAGTGGGGATAATCCAGCGCAAGATTCAATGCAATCATTCCGCCCAACGAAACACCGAAGACGATTGCATGGGATAGCCCCAAAGCTTCCATAGCGATGGCGGTGTAGTCGGCAAGGTCCTTCACCGTACATCCCTCTGGGATGTCTGCTTTTTTATCCAACACATACACGCGGTAGTCTTTGGCAAAAAGACGATACATAAGGGCAAGTCCTGCGCCTGCGCCCTTCACGTCCCGAAGGCTCAGTCCGGGGATGATCACCATGGGTTGCGTCCCTTTTCCGAAGACCGCATAATCAATTGTGCTCTCCCCTACAACGACCGCAGATTCCTTTAAATCGTACAACATAGTCCTTTTCGCCCTCTCTCCTTCGTTTCTTACTTAATTATACCATATTCTGCACAGAAAAACAAGGGGAGCCCTCCTCTGTAAGTAATTTTCCATTCTTCCCTCCCGATGGGTATAGAGCAAGCGCGATCTGCGTATACTTTTGCCAGTAATAAAACGGGGGAAATCTCTATGAAACGATCCTTTTCGCTGAGCCAATTTGTGGGCTTCGCCGTCACCTCCATGGGCGGCACACTTCTCCATTATCTCTATGACTTTTCCGGTAAAAGTATCTGGGCAGCACCCTTTTCAGGGGTAAACGAATCTACGTGGGAGCATATGAAATTACTGTTCTTCCCTCTCTTTGGATTTGCGCTGCTTCAGCGCTTCTTTTTTCGGGAAAGCGACAGCTTTTGGTGTCTAAAACTCCGAGGAACACTACTGGGACTTGCGCTGATCCCCATTCTGTTTTACACCTACAACGGCGCAATCGGGAAATCTCCCGACTGGTTCAACATCTCCATTTTCTTCATCTCTGCCGCCATCGTTTTTCTTTGGGAAACCCGCGCTTATTTTCGGGATACCATTTACTGCAAATCGTCGATAGGCTCTTTTCTGTTTCTTTGCCTGATCGGCGCACTGTTCGTGTTGTTCACCTTTTACCCGCCTGAGCTTCCTCTTTTTCAAGATCCTATCTCCAAAGGATATGGCATCGTATAAGGATAATAGAAAAGTAATGGAAAAAGTCGCAGACTGTCTTGAAAAATCCCAATTAATATGATAGAATACTCGATGTAATCTATATAATTTTTCGGGAGGATCTCATGTCTGCACCCAATTACAACAAAACCCGTTTTGCCTGTTTCTTTGCATATCTTGCCATGGCATCGGTATTCGTGTTGCCCGCTTTGCTCTTCACCACCTTTCGGGAACTCTATCACATTTCCTTTACTCTGCTGGGAACGCTGGTTGTAGTAAACTTCTGCACCCAGATGATCATTGACCTGATCTTCACCTTCTTCTCCAAGCATTTTAACATCACGCTTACCATTCGGATCATGCCCCTCCTCACTTGCGTGGGTCTGCTGATCTATGCGCTGGTCCCCGCCTTCTTCCCCGACTTTGCATACGCAGGTTTGGTAATCGGTACGGTGATTTTCTCCATTGCCGCAGGACTTTCCGAGGTACTGCTCAGTCCCCTGGTTGCCGCCATTCCCTCTGAGCATCCCGAAAAGGATATGAGCCTGCTTCACTCCCTGTACGGTTGGGGCGTGGTTAGCGTGGTGCTTATCAGTTCGCTCTATTTCTTACTGTTCACCACCCACAAATGGGTGTACTTAGCCTTGTTCTGGGCTTTCTTGCCACTCGTTGCCGCCTTCTTGTTCTGGATTTCTCCCATTCCCGATTTGCAGCTTTCCTCTGTAGAAAAGAGTAAAAAAGCATCGGGACGTGCAAAAGGACTTCTGCTTTGCGCCATCTGCATTTTCTTGGGCAGCTCCGCCGAAAACATCATGACCAACTGGATCTCCAGTTATATGGAGCTTGGATTGCAGATTCCCAAGGAAGTGGGCGACCTTCTGGGTTTGGCAGTATTTGCCTTCCTCTTGGCAACCACCCGTGTGGTCTATGCTAAATTCTCCCCCAATATCACCAAAACTCTGCTGGTAAGTATGATTGGCGCGGTGATCTGTTACTGGATCGCAGGTCTGTCGAGCTTTCTGCTCCTCGCTTTCGGCGCCGCTATTTGCATGGGTATTTTCACCTCCATGCTTTGGCCGGGCACCCTCATTCTCATGGAAGAAAAGATCCCCTCTCCTGGCGTTGCCGCTTACGCATTGATGGCTGCCTGCGGCGACTTTGGTGCATCGGTTGCTCCTCAGCTCATGGGCATTGTGGTAGACAATGTCGCTATCAACAACTTTGCTACAACGATTAGTCAGTCAACTGGCATGACCGCCGAGGAAATCGGACTTAAGGTGGGTATGCTCATTTCGTCCCTCTTCCCCATTGTAGGCGTAGGTGTGGTGCTTTACATCAAACGCTACTATGCAAAGAAAAAAACATAAATCCCTCTAATGCTCCCTTCCCACACGGATGGGAGCATTGCAAATTTTAGAATAGGTAAGATTATGAAAATTACAGCTTTATTGGAAAACACAACTCAGCGAGAGGATATGCTGATTGAACACGGTCTGTCGCTGTATATCGAAACCGAGAATCACAAAATCCTCTTTGACATGGGGCAGACCGATCTGTTTGCCCAAAACGCAAAAACACTGGGAATTGATCTCAGCAAGGTCGATATTGCCATTCTATCCCACGGGCATTACGACCATGGCGGCGGATTGGCGACGTTTTTGGAATGCAACTCTACCGCACCTATCTACATTCAAAAGGACGCATTTCTTCCTCATTATAACGGCACGCAAAAGTACATCGGGCTGGACACCTCCCTTGCCCATCATCCTCGCTTCCATTGGGTAGAAGGCACACACTCGATCAACGAACGTCTGACCCTCTCCGATTGCAATGAGCGAGAGCGACTCCATAGCTTCGGCAGTTTCGGGCTGACCGAGCGTGTGGAAGATGGTTTTATCCCCGACGATTTTCGTCACGAGCAATATCTGTTGATCGAAGAGAATGGCAAACGGGTACTCATCAGCGGTTGCTCCCATAAAGGAATTCTTGATCTTGCCCTGTGGTTTGAAGCGGACGTGCTCATCGGCGGATTCCATTTTTCTAAACTACCCTTGGACGAGGTTTTATGCGATGCCGCCAAGCAACTGAATGCCCACAATACTCTCTACTATACCTGTCATTGCACCGGAGAGGTGCAGTATCGGTTTATGAAGGAGAAAATGGAGAATCTCCACTACTTATCCTGCGGACAAACTATTGAACTTTGATTAAGTGAATATTTTTAACAATTCACTAAATTCCTCTTGCAATTATTTTGTGAATGATGTATAATAAGGAAAGAAGATGAGCGCAGGTTGCCTGCGTTTCTGATCGGAATATGATTTATTTAATTGGAGGAATGTATTATGGCAAATCGTTTTGTTTCTAACGCAATTTCCTATCACGGCAAGGGCGCGATTCAGGAAATCCCCGGTATTATCGCTGCTAAGGGCTTCAAGAAGGCTTTCGTAGCATCCGACCCCGATCTGGTTAAGTTCGGCGTTACCAAGAAGGTAACCGATCTGCTGGATGCAGCAGGCATGGATTACTACATCTACTCGGATATCAAGCCCAATCCCACCATTGAAAACGTACAGTCGGGCGTTGCTGCTTACAAGGCATCTGGCGCTGACTACATGATCACCATCGGCGGCGGGTCTTCCATGGACACCGGTAAGGCAATCGGTATCATCATCACCAACCCCGAATTCGAGGACGTACGCTCTCTGGAAGGCGTTGCCCCCACCAAGAACCCCACCGTTTACACCATCGCAGTTCCTACCACCGCAGGTACTGCTGCTGAAGCAACCATCAACTACGTTATCACCGACGTGGAGC
>JAZRIH010000068.1:0-3784 GCA_045645175.1 Eubacteriales bacterium
GGACCGAATACGTGTCTGTGCTTGCCCCAGAAGGTGAGGTCGGGAGACTGAGATACGAAGATGTCGCCGAAGGGGGTGTGACCGGTATCGCTGGGACGGGAGAGCATCATGTACTTGTCGCCGATCTTGCGGGGGAAGAGCACGCCGTTGCGGTTGTAGGGCAGGAATGCGTTTTCCATCTGATAGAAGGTCTTGAAATCGAAGGTGTAGGCAATGCCGATGGTGGGGCCGTGGTAGCCGTTGCACCAGGTGATGTAGTAGCGGTCTTCGATGAAGCAAACGCGGGGGTCGTAGCGATATTCAAAACGGGTCACGTCTGCGTCGCCTTCCATAACGATGGGGGTGTCGGAGATGTCCCAGTTGATGCCGTCCTTGGAGAAGCCTACGAAGAGGTTCATGCGGACTGCCTTATCGTCACAGCGGAATACGCCTGCGAAGCCGTCCTCGAAGGGAACAACTGCGCTGTTGAAAATGCTGTTTGCCTTGAAGAAGTGGTGTCTTTCGATGATGGGGTTTTCAGAGTAACGCCATACGGGCTCGTTGCAGCCCTCGGGCTTATCCTGCCAAGGAATATTGGGCAGGGAGTTGCCAATGATCTTGCTCATGGGTATAATTCCTTTCTTGATTAAAGAGGGGATCTGTCCAAAATGGTTTCCACCAGATCGTCCCCTTGGTACTTGAGTTTTAAGGTAAAGAAGGGTGCGTCCTCCAACAGGAGTTTTAAGAAAATGCGATCGCCTGCCCAGAGGGGAAGGGAAAGCAGATCTTCTTTGGGAATGAAGGCAAGCTCGCCCTCGTTGCACTCGATCAGCTCACCTGTGAAGGCATCAGAGGTGTAGAGGAACATCAGCTCATCCTCCCACAGATCGGACACGAAGGTGACGATGCCCCGCAGACGGAGATTCGTGAGGGTCAGACCCGTTTCCTCGGTCACTTCACGGCGGAAGCACTGGTCGGGGGATTCTCCGTCCTCCACGTGACCGCCCACGCCGATCCATTTGGCGTGATTGGGATCGTTTGCCTTTTTGGTGCGGTGGAGCATGAGATAGCAGTTATCCTGCATCAGATAGCCTAAGGTGGTGAGTTTCATGGGTGTTCTCCTGAAAAAGGTTAGTCCTCCCCGTAAACGCGGATATAGTCGATGATGTAATCCTGGGGAAGGTCGGTTTCCTCATTGGGGTAGGTGTGCTCGTCCCAATGCTCCAAGGAGGTGTTGAGGATGATGGAATGGGGATGATGGAAGGCTCCTTGCATATCGGGAGTGATGTCACAGGTGAAGATCAGCAGATCGTCGAAGTAAAATGCCATGGACCCTGCATCCCACTCCACCGCATAGATGTGGAAATCCTCGCACAAAGGGCGATGGTGGGTGTAGAGATGATCCCGTCCTCCTGCGATGGCAGGCTTGCCGGTCTCGGCAGACTGCCAATGGACGGCGGGGATGGCTTGATAGTCCCGCAGGCCTTTGCCGCCGGTCATTTCCATAATGTCGATCTCTCCGCACAGCGGCCAGTTGACGCCCTCTCTGTAGTAGTTACTGCCCAGCGTCCAGAAGGCAGGCCAAAGGGCGCGGCTGCGGGGGAGTTTGGCACGCATTTCCAATCTGCCGTAGGTAAAGCCCAGCTTTTTGCCCGTGGTGATGCTGGCGGAGGTGTACTCCGCGCCCCGATACTTCTCTCTGAGGGTGCGGATCACCAGACAGCTGTCCTGGAGAAAGACGTTTTCGGGACGGTCGGTGAAGCATTGGGGCTCGCCGTTTCTAAGAAAGCCGGTTTCATAGGTCCAGACCGATTGGTCTAAGGTTTCGCCGTCAAAATGATCTTCGAATACCAGTTTCCAATTTTTCATCACTCATCCCTCCAATCAGCGGATGCGTTCAGGCTTCCAGAGATTTGAGATAATCGATGCAGATCTTCGCCTCAGTCAGACCGTCGGGAGTGAGGGTTTCGCTTTCCACGATCATGGGAACAGAAAGTGCCTTTGCCTTTTCCCAAACTGCCTTCACGGGAGCGGTACCCATGCCTAGAGGCTTGCCTGCGCCGTTTGCCAGACCGTCCTTGATGTGGATCACGGGGAGGCGGCCTTCGGAGTAGAGCTTATCCATGATGGCAACGGGGTCGATGCCTGCGTGGTATGCCCAGTAGGTGTCGATCTCGAACTGCACGCCGGTCATACGGTTCTGCATTTCCTCGTGGGTGATCTGACCGTAGGAGGTGGTGTGGAACTCGTGAGAGTGGTTGTGGTAAGCCAGGGTGATGCCTTCCTTTGCCAGCTTAGCAGCGGCATCGCTCATGAAGGTGATGAATGCGTCCAGCTTTTCCTTGGTGGACAGATCTGCGCCGGGCACGATGATGGTGTCACAGCCGATGGTCTTGTGGTATGCCACGGTGCCGTCGAAATCGTTGCGGAGTGCTTCCCAGCCGGTGTGAGTGCCCGATGCAGTCAGACCGTATTGGTCCAGCCAGCCCTTGATGGTGTCAGCGGAATGACCGAAGAAGCCTGCGAACTCCACCATTTTGTAGCCCATCTCAGCGATGGCGCGAAGGGTACCCTCCATGTCCTTGGGGGTGTTGTCACGAACGCTGTAAAGTTGAATACCGTACTTCATGTGTTGTTCTCCTTTGTATATGTACAAAAATAAAATCCGAGTAATGTTACGAGATACTCGGATTCTTCGATGTTTGGAAAAATACCCCCTTTTGAACAGCCGCAGCCAAGGAATGGGGTGGGGAGGAGCCGGCACCAACGGTGACGGCGGAGGGGAGGGGAAAAACTTCGGCGTCTGAGATGGTTTTCCCCTCCCCTCAGTGCCACGCAGAAAAGGGAGAAATAACAATCCGAGTATAACTCAATTATACTCGGATTGTTGTGTTTTGTCAAGTTGATTATTTGGAGAACATCACTTTTTCGCTGGAGAACAGCTTGGTGAGCAGGGCTACCATGCCGCCTGCGAAAATCAGATTCGTTACAACGGTTACCACGATCTGCAAGGGCGACCATGCGAAGGTGAACACGCCGTTCATGCACTGTACGCTGTTGTACAGGGGGATGCAGTACCAGTACAGATCAGCGGCAGCGCCTGTGCCGAACATGGTGGACAGACCCAGCAGCATATTCACGATCATGAGGGGAGTGACGATGGTGCCGGCTTCCTTCACCGAGTTGGCAAGAGCAGACAATACGGCGATCATGGAAACCATCACCAGTACGGTGGACAGGATCACGGGAAGCAATACCGCATAATCGGTGATGGAGTAGACCGATGCGTCCAGCTCGGCGGTGCCGCCCATGAGTTTGGGCAGGGCGAGAATGGTGCCCACAAAGCTGGAGGTGCCGCTGAACAGAGCGATCAGGGACAGGCTGAGGATCTTGCCCAGCGCAAGCTCGCTTCGTTTGATGGGAGTGATCAGCAGAGTGGCGATGGTGCCTCTCTCCTTTTCGCCTGCGATGGACTCGGGTGCTACCGACATACAGCCCGAGAAGAGGAGCATCATCAGGAGCATGGGGAGCATCATGGAGAAGATCTGGGCAGTCATAGCTTCCTCGGAAGCAAGGTCATAGACCTCGTCGCCGGGATTGATGTCAAATTTGTTGGAGAGGGCGGACTCGTATTCGGAGAGGATGGCAAAGAGGGTGTTGAACGCGTTGTAAGACTCGGTGTCGGTGGAATCGTAATAGATCTCCGCCTTGGGGGCAGGAGTAGTGGCAGTCAGACTGTCATAGCTCAGCACCAGTTCTTCGAAATGAGCGAAGTCGGATCGTAGCCATGTCGTTCTGTGAGCCA
>JAZRIH010000069.1:0-7169 GCA_045645175.1 Eubacteriales bacterium
GAGGGCTGGCTGCTGATCTACCACGGCGTAATCACCACCTGCAACGGCTACGTTTACCGCATGGGCGCGGCAATTCTGGATATCGACGAGCCTTGGAAGGTAAAATACCGCACCCAGTTCTACATTCTGGGTCCCGAAGTGCCTTATGAGCAGAACGGCGACGTTCCCAACGTTACCTTCCCCTGCGCGGCACTCACCGACGCCGACACCGGCAGAATCGCCATCTACTACGGCTGTGCTGACACCGTTACCGGTCTGGCATTCACCACCGTTGACGAGCTGGTAGAATACACCAAAAAATATAATATGGCATAAACTTGACCTTTTTCAGGTCAGTTTGATAGGACTAACCACCCTATATCCCCAAAGGATTTGAAGCAATCACCCGATTGCCTCAAATCCTTTGTTGTTATATTGCACAAAAATTCATGTCGCTTTTTGTGCACAATGGTCACAAAGGAGATTGCAAAAAATTTTTCAAAAAACTATTGACAAATCAAAAAAGATGGATATAATATGCACTGTAATCACAAGTTCGGCATCTCGTGATTACATAACAAAATCTATTGCCGCGTATTATATCGGAAGATGAACTGACTTCCCGATTCTTTTATTGGAGGAACTAATTATGATTATCAATCAGAAGTACCTTTACAAAATCCATCTGGACACCGGCGCTGACGTAACCCGTTTCAACCGTCTTGCCTCTCACATCAATGGCAAAGTAACTCTGGTCAGCGGAAACAAGAGAATCAATGCAAAGAGCCTGCTGGGTGTTACCCTGGCAAAAATGACCTGGAACGAAATCTGGGTAGAATCCGATAACGATTGCTACTTCGAGCTTCGTGACTTCATGGCTGAATAAGCCACCCCCTCGTTTATTCAAAGTCCAAGAGAATTCTCTTGGACTTTTTTTGTTGACAGAGGTAACTCTGTCAATTGAAATCGTAAGATAATCCTCTCTCGTAGTTGTTCCCCTTCTCTGTGACCTTGCTAAAAGTTCTTTGATCCAAAATTCTCTGCAGGGCTTGCATTTTTTTGCAATGCGTGATATACTAAACTGGTAGAACTATATTCCCGAAAGGACCCATACCCCCTATGCGCCGCACAATTCCCGCTCTTTTGCTCTGCCTGATCACCTTACTTCTGGTATCCTGCTCCATTCAGATGGGCTACCCCGACGATCTGACCACGCAGGCACTCTTGAATAATGCCCCCGACACCGATTCCATCCACAACTGCACCACCACCCAACAGCCTGCCGATTCCAAGCCCTCCTCCCCGTCCACTACCACCGCCGGCAAGCCTTCCGTGACCACCACCGCTCCCAAGCCCGAATCCACCCATCCCTTCAAGGATGAAACGGTGACCGTCAAGTCCCCTGCACAGGTGATGAATAACGGCAACACCTATACCGGCAAGCCTCCCATGGCAGATGTCACCTACACGGTTGTGGATCCCTTGAACAAGCTGGGCATCTCCACCGAGAAATTCTCCCACGCATACGGCGTTGCGAAAAACGGACAGCCCCACCAAATCACCGTAGACAATCAGACTCGTCTGGACAAATACGGTTACAGTGCTCTTGCCTGGGACAACAAAACCGAAGAAAAGGTGCTCTATCTCACCTTTGACTGCGGATATGAGTACAAAAACTTCACTTCCCTCATTCTGGACACGCTGAAAGAAAAGAAAGCGCCTGCTACCTTCTTCTGCACCCTGCCCTTTTTGAAGGAAGTCCCCGACACAGTTGCACGAATGATCAACGAAGGTCACAACGTGGGCAACCACAGCGTGAACCACCCCTCTGACAGCTCGGCCCTCTCCCGCGAGAAGCTTGCCGCTGAACTGCTGGGCGTACACAACCATCTGCGAGTGAATTTCGGCTACGAAAGCCGTTACTTCCGCTTCCCCACCGGCACCTACTCCCCCAATGCACTGGAACTGGTACAGAGCATCGGCTACCGCAGTGTGTTCTGGTCCATCGCCCATGCCGACTGGGATCCCGAAGATCAGCCCGGCGTGGATAAATCCTTTGCCACCGTCACCTCCCGTCTGCATCCCGGCGCGGTGATCCTGCTCCACTCCTGCTCCCCCGACAACGTGGCGATGCTGGGCGACTTTATCGACTATGCACGCGCACAGGGCTACGAATTCCGCTCTCTGGACGCATACGAATACTGGGACAATTAATCACATCCCTATTATGAATTTTTGGATGGGTAATTCTATGAAAACCATAACCGATAAGCTTCGCACCTGGGCTGAGATCGACCTTGGTGCGCTGGAACATAATTTCACAGCAGTACGGAACCATCTGCCCGCATCTGCCAAGCTCCTCACCGTTCTCAAGGCAAACGCCTATGGTCACGGTGCGGTGCGCATCGGACGTCTCTTGGAAGGACGCGCCGACTATTTTGCCGTGGCATTTACCGATGAAGCCCTGGCTCTGCGCCATGCAGGTCTGGAAACTCCCATCCTCCTCTTGGGTCATGTCCCCCACTCTGACTTCCCCATGATGGTCAAGTATGACATCACCGCCACCATGGACGATCTCTATGAGGCAAAGCTCCTCTCGGATGCCGCCGTTTCCGCAGGCAAGACCGCAAAGGTCCACATCGCTCTGGACACGGGCATGACTCGCATCGGCTTCGATCTGTCCGACGCATCTATTGATGCCATCAAAGCCATCGCCAATCTCCCCGCTATGGAGATCGAGGGCATTTACAGCCACTTTGCCGCCGCCGACTGTGCTGATCAGTCCTACTCTCACCTGCAAATCGCTCGCTTCAACGATTTTTGCACCCGTCTGACTGCGGCAGGCGTGGAGATCCCCATCCGCCACATCCAAAACAGCGCAGGCATCATCGAGCACACCGCAAACTGGGAAATGGCACGAGAAGGCATCATCCTCTACGGTATGCATCCCTCCTCCGAGGTGGATCCCTCCCGCATCGGCGGAATCATCCCCGTGATGAGCTTCAAGACCCACGTGGTCTTCGTGAAGACCGTCCCCGCAGGCACCCCTGTCAGCTACGGCTGTACTTACGTCACCAACCGCGAAACCAAGATCGCTACCCTTTCGGTGGGCTACGCCGACGGTCTGCCTCGTCTGTGGTCGGGCAAGGGCAAAGTCCTCATCCACGGCATGGAAGCCCCCATCATCGGGCGCATCTGCATGGACCAATGCATGGTGGACGTCACCGATCTTCCCGAAGTAGCAGTAGGCGACACCGCAACCCTCTTTGGCAGAGACGGAGAGGCATCCATTTCGGTGGACGATCTTGCCGAATCTATTGGCACCATCGGCTACGAGGTGGTTTGCAACATCAATCCCCGCGTCCCCCGTGTATATGTCAAGGACGGCAAACCCGAATCGGTAAATCGGGAACTGCCCATTGATTAAATAATGACCGTCTGATTCTCCCATCAGACGGTTTTTTATGTTTTTAATTAGTATTTTTTTCTTGACAAATCATTTTTTTCGCTGTATAATGTAACCATCAATTACTTTATGAGGTGAATCTATGAAAACCTGTCCTATCTGCAACGCTCAGCTTGCCGATAACGCAACTGAGTGTAACTTCTGTGGAACGCGCATCGCATCCCAGCCAACCGCAGCTTCCGCAGCTTCCGCATCCACCGCTCCCACCGCGTCCACCGCACCTGTATCTCAATCTGTTCCCTCCACTGAATCTTTGCCCAAAAAGCCCAACGGCAAACCTGTGGGCAAGCAGAAATACCTTCTGTTTGCGGCTCCCCTGAAGACCAGAATCAAGACCTACATCCTCCTCGCTTTGGCGCTGGCTTGCGTGGTATTCATCATGACCACTTCTTCCTCCATCCAGAACCGTGACTTTACCAAGATCGGCATCATCGATATGTTGGTCGACGACGAGGACATCGCAGATTTCAACGCAGAAAGAGATGAAATTCTGGACGAAATCGAATACCTGATGGACGAAGACGACGACGATCTCATTGAGGCATTCGAAGAAGACTTCGGTATGGGTCTGGAAATCGAAGAAATCCGTGACATCGTTGAAGAATATTCCCTGAAAGCCATGGTAGTCATTTTGGCAACTGAGGACGCAGAGACGGCTAATCTGCTGAATACTCTTCTCACCGGCATGACCATCTCCGCAATCTTCAGCGCCGTACTGGTAGTGCTGGCATCCCTGATGGGCTGGACTTGGCTGGTAATCGTCAACTATATCTTCTCTATCCTGTACTACATCGTTCTGGCAGGTATGGGCAGCTTCGTTGCAGCATCCATTCTCTTCATCGCTCTGGCAGTTCTGATGAAAAAGCAGAACAAGGCCTACAAGAGATACAAGGAAACTGTTCTTTACAGCTTCTAATCTATCAGGTGAAATCCGTTGCAATGCAACGGATTTCTTCTATTATTTTCAAGAATGATTATCATTCCTGTTTATGAATAATTTGTAACAATTCAAAAAAATGTAACAATTTACTTGACAATTACCCGAAAACATGGTATACTTGATATGCAAAAAGAATTGGCAAAATGGGCTTTGACGACGTTATGAAGAACACGGCTGGGCCCGCTGATTCTAATATTACCGCAGGACTGTATGAAGACAGCCCCCGGAAAAAAAGGAGAATGATAAAAATGGCAGCATTCGAACAGTGGAAAGGTTTTAAGGGTATTACTTGGAAAGATGAAGTAGACACCCGCGACTTTATCCAGAAGAACTACACCCCCTACGACGGCGACCACACCTTCCTGGTAGGTCCCACCGAAGCAACCGATAAACTCTGGGGCGCACTCCAGGCACTTCAGAAAGAGGAACGCGCTAAAGGCGGCGTTCTGGACATGGATACCGACGTTGTATCCACTATCACCTCCCACGCACCCGGCTACATCAGCGAAGAGCTGAAGGATCTGGAAAAGGTAGTAGGCCTCCAGACCGAAAAGCCTCTGAAGAGAGCATTCATGCCCTTCGGCGGTATCAAGATGGCTGAGGATGCTTGCACCACCAACGGTTACACTCCCTCCCCTGAGCTGCACAAGATCTTCACCGAGTATCATAAGACCCACAACCAGGGCGTATTCGATGCATACTCCCCTGAGATCCGCATCGCTCGTAAGCACAAGATCATCACCGGTCTGCCCGACACCTACGGCCGTGGCCGTATCGTTGGCGACTACCGCCGTGTTGCTCTGTACGGTATCGACTTCCTGATGCAGAAGAAGTTTGAAGACTACAACAACTGCGGCAACGGCACCATGACCGACGAAGTTATCCGTCAGCGCGAAGAGATCACCATGCAGTACAACGCCCTCAAGCAGATGAAGGTAATGGCTGCTTCCTATGGCTACGACATCTCCAAGCCCGCTGCTAACGCAAGAGAAGCTGCTCAGTGGCTGTACTTCGGCTACCTGGCTGCTATCAAGACCCAGAACGGTGCTGCTATGTCCGTTGGCCGTATCTCCACCTTCCTGGATATCTACATCAAGAGAGATATGGACGCAGGCATCCTGACTGAGTCCGAAGCACAGGAGATCATCGACCATCTGACCATGAAGTTCCGTATGGTTAAGTTCGCTCGTGTTCCCTCTTACAACCAGCTCTTCTCCGGCGACCCTGTATGGGCTACCCTGGAAGTAGGCGGTATCGACGTAAACGGTCGTTCCATGGTTACCAAGACCGACTACCGTTTCCTCCACACTCTGGAGAACATGGGCCCCTCCCCCGAGCCTAACATGACTGTTCTCTACTCTGCTCGTCTGCCCGAGAACTTCAGAAAGTACACCGCTTACATCTCCATCGAGACCAGCTCTGTACAGTACGAGAACGACGACGTTATGCGTCCTATCTGGGGCGATGACTACTCCATCTGCTGCTGCGTATCCGCTACTCAGACCGGCAAGGAAATCCAGTTCTTCGGCGCACGTGCAAACCTGGCTAAGGCTCTGCTGTACGCGATCAACGGCGGTTTCGACGAAAAGGCTCGCGTTCAGGTAGCTCCCGAATACGCTCCCATCACCTCCGAGTACCTT
The DNA here is from genome assembly GCA_045645175.1 of Eubacteriales bacterium. GTDB lineage: Bacteria > Bacillota > Clostridia > Oscillospirales > CAG-272 > CAKSQF01. Next base: position 6,026 of record JAZRIH010000069.1, read on the forward strand.
GATTACGATGAAGTAATGAAGAAGTACGACGTAATGATGGAATGGCTGGCAGGTCTGTATGTAAATACTCTGAACCTGATCCACTACATGCACGACAAGTACTACTACGAAGCAGCTGAAATGGCTCTGATCGACACCGACGTTCGCCGTACCTTCGCAACCGGTATCGCAGGCTTCTCTCACGTAGTTGACTCTCTGTCTGCAATCAAGTACGCTAAGGTTAAGGTTATCCGCGACGAGACCGGCCTGGCTGTTGATTACGCTGTTGAAGGCGACTTCCCCAAGTATGGTAACGACGACGACCGTGCTGACGATATCGCAGTATGGCTGCTGAAGACCTTCATGGCGAAGATCAAGAAGCATCACACCTACCGTGACTCCGAGCCTACCACCTCTATCCTGACCATTACTTCTAACGTAGTATACGGTAAGGCTACCGGTGCTCTGCCCGACGGCAGAAAGGCTGGCGAGCCTCTGTCTCCCGGTGCGAACCCCAGCTACGGCGCTGAAACCAGCGGCCTGCTGGCATCTCTGAACTCCGTTGCTAAGCTGCCCTACCACCATGCACTGGACGGCATCTCCAACACCCAGACTATGAACCCCGATGCTCTGGGCCACAACGAAGAAGAGAGAATCGCAAATCTGGTTAACGTTCTGGACGGTTACTTCTCTCAGGGCTCTCATCACCTGAACGTAAACGTCTTTGGTACCGAAAAGCTGATCGATGCTATGGAGCATCCCGAGAAGGAAGAGTACGCTAACTTCACTATCCGTGTATCCGGATACGCAGTTAAGTTCATCGACCTGACTCGTGAACAGCAGCTGGACGTTATCTCCAGAACCTGCCATGCTTCCCTGTAAGTCTACTCCCGGCTTCGTCCACTCGACCGAAACTTTCGGTCTTGTGGACGGACCGGGTGTCCGTTTTATTGTCTTTCTGCAGGGCTGCCCCATGCGCTGCCGCTACTGTCACAACCCCGACACTTGGGCTACACATACCGGCAAGTCATTTGAGGCAGAGGAACTGCTGACCAAAGCGCTCCGCTACCGCACCTACTGGAAGGAAGCAGGCGGCATCACCGTATCGGGCGGTGAGCCTATGATGCAGGTAGATTTTGTCTGCACACTGCTGAAGGCAGCTAAG